>NZ_BAAGZP010000038.1:4447-138672 GCF_054778355.1 Saccharopolyspora tripterygii
GCGGTGAACCCCGCTCGGCGTCCACCGAGCAGCGCATGTCGCAGGACCAGCATCGTGTCCAGCCCCGGTGTCATCACACCGAGGACCGCGACGATCGTGAACCCCCACAGCGCTGCGCTCGTCATGCCCTCTCCCACGCTCTCGCGACCATCCGCGCCAATAGTGCACACCGCACGGTCCGGCCGGTCGGCTGGGGGAGTGCAGGAGGCGCCGCCGAGCGATGCCGGAACGACTCCTCGGATATGCTTGGGGACGTTCGGCGGTGGGGCCCGCCGTCCTGCCCGCCCGGCGGGCAGGAGAACCGCAGACCGGCTGCCAACGGTCCCTACCAGTGACGATCCCTGGTAGGAGTGCGCATGTCGTCGGAGCACCCGGTTCCGCCCGTGGATGCCGATGGTGACCTCGGTGTGCCCGAGCAGCGCCGTGAGCTGCGCGAACGTCCCGCGGTCGTGCTCGTCGCGATCGCCTGCGGTGGCGCGCTGGGCGCCTTGGCCCGCAACGGGCTGAACTCGCTCTTCCCGCACGAGCCCGGCGGCATGCCGTGGGCGACCCTCGGCGTCAACGCGAGCGGGTGCCTGCTGATGGGCGTGCTGATGGTGCTGATCAGCGACGTCTGGCCCGGTCAACGCCTGCTGCGGCCCTTCCTCGGGGTGGGCGTGCTGGGCGGGTACACGACCTTCTCCACCTACGTCGTGGACGTCCAGCAGGCGGTCGCGGCCGGGAAACCGCAGGTCGCGCTGATCTACCTGGGGTCGACGGTGCTGGTGGCGATGCTCGCCGTGTTCGCGGGATCGGTCTTGATGACAGCGCTGCTGAAGGCGCGGGGGAGGCGGTCGTGAAGTCGCGAGGGCAGGAGCTGCGCCTGACGATCTTCGTCGGCGAGTTCGACAAGTGGCACCACAAGCCGCTCTACACCGAGATCGTGCACCGGGCCCACGTGGCCGGCCTGGCCGGTGCCACGGTGCTGCGCGGTCACGAGGGCTTCGGCGCGTCTCAACACATCCACACCAACCGGATCCTGTCGCTGTCGGAGGACCTGCCGATGGTGATCATCATCGTCGACCAGGAGGAGCGGATCCGGGCCTTCCTGCCTCAACTGGACGAGATCGTCGCCGAGGGAGTGGTTACCGTCGACGAGGTCGAGGTGATCCGCTACAGCGGGCGCGAGGAGGGGTCCCGATGACGCTGCTGTGGGTCGTCCTCGGAGCCGCGGTCGGCGCGCCGCTGCGCTACCTGGTCGACCGTGCGGTGCAGTCCCGGCACGACTCGGTGTTCCCGTGGGGCACGCTCACCGTCAACGCGTCCGGCTCGCTGCTGCTGGGGTTCCTGGCGGCGGCGCCGGTCAGTGCGGCCGTCTTCGCCGCGGCGGGCACGGGTTTCTGCGGTGCGCTCACCACGTACTCGACGTTCAGCTACGAAACCCTGCGGCTCGCGCAGGACCGCTCGCACCTGCTGGCCGGGCTGAACGTCCTCGGCAGCGTCGTGGCGGGCCTGGGCGCGGCGTACTGCGGTCTGCTCCTCGCCCAGGCGGTGTGAGCCCCAGGACGCGTCGAGGACGACGAACCGGCCGCTCAGCCGGATCGCGAACCCGCTTGTCAGGCACCGAGTTCCGCGCTGATCTCGTCGGCGATGCGGACGAGGACCGGGACGAGGTCGCGTTCGACGCGCTCGGGGCTCATGCGGCCCGTGGAGGTGGACGACGACAGCGCGGCGATCACCTGACCCGTGTGGTTGCGGATCGGAGCGGACGCGGCGATCAAACCGATCTCGCGTTCCTCGGAGACCAGCGACCAGCCGCGTTCGCGCACCCTCGCCAGCGTGTTGCGGAACTGGTCGGGGTTGGTGACGGTGTGCCGGGTCAGCGGCCGGAGGCCGTGATCGGCCAGGTACTGCTCGACGAACTCGGGAGGTTGCGCCGCCAGCAGCACGCGTCCCATCGACGTCGCGTGGGCTGACACGCGGGTCCCCGCTGTCGCGTTGATGTTGAGCACGCGCTTGGCGGGGACGCGGGCCAGGTAGACGACGTCGCTGCCGTCCATCGCCGACAGCGAAGCGGATTCCTGGGTTTCCTCCACCAAGCGGCTCATGTGCGGTTCGGACACCGCCACGACCGCGCTGGACCCGGTGAAGTGCTGGCCGATGGTCAGCACTCGCGGCGTGAGCTCCCAATGGCTCCCGCCGGTCGGTCGGACGTAACCGAGGTGCTGCAGCGTCAACAGGATCCGACGTACGGCAGGCCGGGACAGCTGGGTCGCGTTCGCGATCTCGATCAGGCTCGGGTTCCGCCGCTCGGCGTCGAAGACCAGCAGCACTGCGAATCCGCGCTCGATGCTCTGGATGCGGTCCTGGGCTCCGATCTCCACGTCGTTCACCTGCGCATCGTCCCACAACGCCGGTCTTGAACCGCGGTTCGCCCGAGGGGAGGAATCGGACCGCTGTTGACGGCCGGGGTGCGCTGTGCCACTCTCTCTGCACGATTTACGTACAATTTGCACGAACAGCGTGCAAGCGTGGAGGTGAGGTCCATGGCGATCGATCCGAGGGAACTGCGCCAGTGCCTCGGGCACTTCACTACCGGCGTCACGGTCATCACCTGCAACGGTGAGGACGGGGAGCCGCACGGCGCGACCGTGAACGCCTTCACCGCGGTCTCGCTGGATCCGCCGCTCGTCCTGGTGTCCCTGGACCGGCGTTCCCGGCTGTGCGGGCTGATCGACTCGCGGCCGTTCACCGTCAACGTGCTGGAGTCGCACCAGAAGGACCTGGCGCTGCACTTCGCGGGCAAGCCGAGCCAGCAGGTGCGGTGGGGACCGGACAGCGCCTGCGGCACACCGCGGCTCGACGGCACGCTCGCGCACGTCGCCTGCGTGCCCTGGCGGTCCTACGACGGCGGTGACCACGTCCTGTACCTGGGCGAAGTGCAGGAGTTCCTCATCCACGGCGGGCAACCCCTGCTGTTCCACACCGGGAAGTTCCACCACCTCGGCGACGACCACTCGCCGCTGCTCTGGGACGACTCCGTCGACGGCCCGGGCGGCGTCACCTTCGTCGCCGGATCGATCACCGGCTCCAGCTGAGGCGAGCCACCTACCCAGAAGCCCACTCTCAACGTTCAGCTCACGACAGGCTAGGAGGCAGCAATGACGCTGCAGCAGGATGCGCGAACACGTCCGCCGCGACGAGCGGTAGCGCCAACAGGCCGTTGACCGGCGACGAGTACATCGAAAGCCTCAGGGACGGCCGCGAGGTCCACCTGTACGGCGAGAAGGTCAAGGACGTCACCACGCACCCGGCGTTCCGCAACGCGGTGCGGATGACGGCCCGTCTCTACGACGGCTTGCACGACCCGGCCAAGCAGGACGTGCTGACCGTGCCCACCGACACCGGCAACGGCGGCTTCACCCACCCGTTCTCCCGCGCCCCGCACTCCGCCGAGGACATGAAGAAGGACCAGGCGGCCATCGCCGAATGGGCCCGCATGACCTACGGCTTCATGGGCCGTTCCCCCGACTACAAGGCGAGCTTCCTCGGCACCCTCGGCGCGAACCCCGACTTCTGGGACCCCTACGCCGACAACGCCCGGCGCTGGTACACCGAATCCCAGGAGAAGGTCCTCTACTGGAACCACGCCATCGTGAACCCGCCGGTCGACCGCCACCGCGGCCCGGACGAGGTAACGGACGTGTTCATGCACGTCGAGGAGGAGAACGACAAGGGCCTCGTGGTGTCCGGGGCGAAGGTCGTCGCCACCGGCTCGGCCATCACCCACTTCAACTTCCTGGCCCACTACGGCCTGCCGATCAAGAAGCGCGAGTACTCGCTGGTCTGCACCGTGCCGATGGGCGCTCCCGGCATGAAGCTGATCTGCCGGCCGTCCTACTCGGCGCAGGCCGGGATCACGGGCAGCCCGTTCGACTACCCGCTGTCCAGCCGCCTGGACGAGAACGACACGATCTTCGTCCTCGACAAGACCCTGATCCCCTGGGAGAACGTCTTCGTCTACGGCGACCCGGAGAAGGCGTCGAGCTTCGTGCCCGCATCGGGCTTCCTGCACCGCTTCACCTTCCAGGGCGTGACCCGCCTCGCGGTGAAGCTCGACTTCCTGGCCGGCCTGCTGATGAAGGGGCTCGAAGCCACCGGCGCGTTGGTGGAGGCGGCGGGCTGGCACCCGTGGCGTCCGGCGCACCTGCACCTGATGGTGCGCGCACCGGGGTACCGGACCATCACCACGCAGCTCCACTTCCGCGGTGGGGAGTGGCTCGACAGCGATGTCGCGTCCGCGACCAAGCCGGATCTGATCCTCGACCCCGTGGACAGCGGGGACGGCAAGCACGCGGTGACCTACGACTTCACGCTCGAACCCGCGTGAGACCGGCGCCGAGCCGGGTGCGAGGTCACCCGGCTCGGCCTTTCCCCTCGTGCTGGAAGGAGAGGACCCGATGACGGACCTGCGGATCGACGACGTCGAGACGGTGATCGTCGACGTCCCCATGCGCCGGGCGCACCGCTTCGCCAAGGCGGGCATGAGCACCCAGCCCGTGCTCTACGTCTTCGTCCGGACCGCCGGTGGTGTCGCGGGAGTCGGTGAGGGCGTCGTTCCCGGAGGCCCGTGGTGGGGCGGCGAATCCGTCGAGACGATGCAGATCATCGTCGAGAAGTACCTCGCGCCCGTGCTTTTGGGCCGCCGCGTCGACGACGTTCCGGCGATCCTGCGCGACTGCGCGGACGTCGTCGCGGCGAACCTGTTCGCCAAGAACGCCGTCGAGGTCGCCCTGCACGACGCCTGGGCGCGCCACCTCGGCGTTCCGATGCACACCCTGCTCGGCGGGGCGGTGCGCGAGAGCGTCGCGGTGACCTGGGCGCTGGGCACCGAGACGGCCGACGTCGTCGCCGATGAAGCGCTGGCGAAGCTGGACTCCGGGTTGCACACGTCGTTCAAGCTGAAGATGGGGGCGCTGGATCCGGTCGACGACGTCGCCCGGGTGGTCAGCGTCGCCGAGAAGCTCGCCAGCACCGCCGGGGTGCGGGTCGACATCAACGCCCGCTGGGACCGCTTGACGTCGTTGACCCACCTCCCCGCGCTGGCCGACGCCGGTGTGGAGATGATCGAGCAGCCGGTGCCGGGGCACGACGTCGACGCGATGGCGGCGATCGCCGCGGCGTTGCCGATCCCGGTGATGGCCGACGAGAGCCTCCGCACGCCCGCCGACGCGCTGCGGCTCGCCCAGTCGCGGGCGGCGGGGATCTTCGCTGTCAAGACCACCAAATCCGGCGGAGTGCGGGCGAGCCGGGCGATCGGTGAGATCGCCGCCGCGGCCGGGATCCCCTGCTACGCGGCGACGTCGATCGAAACCCCGATCGGCACGGCCGCCTCGCTGCACGCCGCGTGCGCCAACCCGGCGAGCACGTGGGGGAGCGAGCTGTTCGGCCCGCTGCTGCTGGCCGAGGAGATGTTGGTGGACCCGCTCGTCTACGACGCCGACGGTCTGCACTTGCCCGATGGCCCAGGACTGGGCGTCGAACTGGATCCGGCCAAGGTCCGGGCCTTCCGAAGGAGTTGATCCCGGTGCTCTTCCACGTCCACATGGAGGTCGCGATCCCGCACGACCTCGACCCGGATCGTCGTGCGGCACTCGTCGCCGCTGAGAAGGAACGCGCCCTGGAGCTGCAGAGCTCGGGTGTCTGGCCGCACATCTGGCGGATCGTCGGGGAGTACGCGAACATCAGCGTCTTCGACGTCGATTCGGGTGACACCCTGCACGCGTTGCTGTCCTCGTTGCCGCTGTTCCCCTACATGAAGATCAAGGTGACGCCGCTGGCGATCCACCCGTCGGATCTGAAGGCCCTGTCATGAGCACCGCGCTGCGATCCCTTCCGGAGCGGGCGACGCTCTGGCGCGGTCTCGACGACGTACCGCCCGACCTCGGCCCGACCGTCCTGACGATCGGGGTGTTCGACGGGCTGCACCGCGGCCACCGCAGCCTGATCGACAGGGCCCGGCGCACCGCGGACGAGCGGGGTCTGCCGCTGGTCATGGTGACCTTCGACCCGCACCCGGCCAGGGTGCTCGGGTTGCCCAAGGACACGGCGACGCTGTCCACGATCGCCCATCGCGCCGAACTCGCCGCGGCCTCGGGGGTCGACGCGGTGTGCGTGCTGCGCTTCACCCGCGAGCTGGCCGGGCTGAGCCCGGAGGCCTTCGCAGCGCACTGCCTCGCCGGTCGGCTCGGGGCGAGAGCCGTGGTCGTCGGCGCCAACTTCACCTTCGGGGCCAGGGCGGCCGGCGACGTCGGCACGCTGCGCGAACTCGGTGCGAGCCTGGGCTTCTCCGTCGAAGGCGTGCCGTTGCTGCCCGCGCACAACGGCGCGTGCTCGTCGACCTACACCAGGAAATGCCTGCGCTCGGGCGATCTGCCCGGGGTGACCCACGCGCTGGGACGTCCGCACCGGGTCGACGGGATCCGCGCGGGCGACCGGATCATCCTCGCCCCGAACACCGCCCTGCCGCCGCCCGGTCGATATCGCGCGACGCTGAACGGCGGAGGTGTTGTCGTCGACGTCCTCGACGACTCGCTGCGGGTGGTGGACGGCACGCCCGGCGAGGGCGTTGCCGCGGTCACCTTCCTCGAACGAGCGGAGGGCGGATCGTGAACGACGACGTGCTGCGCAGGCTCGCCCGGCTGGAAGCGCTGGAAGCCATCCGCGATCTGGACGCGCGCTACTGCCGCGCTCTCGACGACGGCGACTGGGACGCGCTGGTGTCCCTGTTCGCCGAGGACGGCGAGTTCGTCGGGCTGTCGCGCGCGACCGGCCGCGCCGAACTGCGGACGTTCTTCGCCGGTCTCGCCGACGCCGGGCTCACCGCGTTCTGGCATCACGTGACCAACCTGGAGATCACCCTCGACGGCGAGGACACCGCGCGGGCGCGGTCGTTCCTGTGGCAGCCCTGCGTGCAGGACGGTGTTCCGCACATCGCCGCCGGCCGCTACACCGACTCGCTGCGGCGAGTCGACGGAGACTGGCGCTACGTCACCAAGCAGGTGTCCTTCGACTACTTCGTCCCGCTCACCGAGGGCTGGGACCACGGCCGGTTCACCGTCGCGTCCGCCGCCGCGACCTACCCAGGGAGGCCCTTCGCGTGACCACCGACACCGCGCTGCACCACCGGATCGACGGTCCGGACACCGCACCCGTCCTGGTGCTCGGGCCCTCGCTGGGGACCGACCTGCACCTGTTCGACGCCCAGGTGGACGCACTCGCCGACCGCTACCGGATCGTGCGCTTCGACCTGCCGGGGCACGGGAAGAGCCCGGTGCTCGACGGTCCCCGCACGATGGCGGGCATGGCCGAGGCGGTCATCGCGCTGCTGGACCGGCTGGGCATCGACCGCTTCCACTACGCGGGGGTCTCCATCGGGGGTGCGATCGGGCAGCAACTCGCGCTGGACCACCCGGACAGGGTGCTGAGCCTGGCGGTGCTGGCCTCGGCCGCCCGGTTCGCCGACCCGGAGAGCTGGCCGAAACGCGCCGACACCGTTCGGGAGAACGGCACCGAAGCGATGGTGCCCAGCCGCCCCGGCACCTGGTTCGTCCGCTCCTTCGCCGAAACCGATGAGGCGCGGCGGCTGCTGGACATGCTGCGCGCCACCACGACCGAGGGCTACGCGGGTTGCTGCGAGGCGATCTCGACGTTCGACGTCCGCGAACGGCTGGCCGAGGTGAAGGTGCCGGTGCTCGCCATCGCCGGCGCAGAGGATCCCGCGACCCCGCCGGAGATGGTCCGGCTCATCGCCGACACCGCCGCCCACGGCCGCTTCGAGGTCGTCGACGATTCCGCGCACCTGCTCAACGCCGAGAAACCCGAGCGGGTCAACGAATTGCTCACCGCGCACCTCGCCGCCACCGAGTAGGAGACGACGTGGACAAGACAGTGCAGACCGCGGCCGGGGCCGTCGCGGACATCGCCGACGGATCGTCCATCGCGGTGGGCGGTTTCGGGATGTGCGGTGTGCCGACCGCGCTCATCGCCGCTCTGCTGGAGCAGGGCGCGACCGACCTGGAGACGATCTCGAACAACCTGGGGGTCGACGGATTCGGGCTGGGAACCCTGCTCCCGGCCGGGCGGATCCGGCGGACGATCGGGTCCTACGTCGGCAACAACAAGGAGATGGCGCGGCAGTACCTCGCGGGAGAGCTCGAGGTCGAGTTGACGCCCCAAGGCACCCTGGCCGACGACGCCGCGGCCGGCGGCGGCACCCGGCTGGTCTACGGCGGCCACACCATCGGCCTCGCGCTGGCCCAGGCGACGCGGGCGCTGCCCGGCATGGCGACCGTGACCGGCTGGCACAGCTGCGATCACCTCGGCCCGGTGTTCGAAGGCGACACGCTGCGCAGCACCATCACCGTCGAGCGCCTGGAACCCGCGCGCAACGGGCGGCTGGCGCACCTCCGCAGCCGGGTGACCGCGGATGGCGCGGAGCAGCGCGACGTCCTCGACTGGCGGTTCGTCGCACTCCTGCCATGAGAGCTGCGCCTGACGTGGTCCGACGCTGAGACCGCCCGCTCGACCCGCGGTCGAGCGGGCGGTCTCAGCTCAGAGGATGGTGCCGACATCTCCTCGGACCGGCGCCCAGGGCATGGTCAGATCGACCGCTACTGGCGGTTTCCGGCCGCGGCGCGCAGCCGCGAGCGGTTCCCTCTGCTGGGGGTGGGCGCCCCCAGCAGGACTCGAACCTGCGACCTAAGGATTAGAAGTCCTTTGCTCTATCCGGCTGAGCTATGGGGGCCGTTCGGTGGGCGGTATGCCCGACGTTGTGCAGCAAGGAGGGTAGCGGTCGGCCGCATCGCATGTGCGAACGACGCGGCAACGTTGCCGAGCCGGTACACAACGGCAAGCTTTTCGACAACCGTCGACCGGGTTACGCGGGGGGCAGTTTCTGCAGGGCGGCGGTGGTCAGGACGAAGAGCCGCTCGGCCGTGTCCGCAGCTGAGGCGTCCTTGAGCGACAGCATCGTCAGCAGAGATCTGTCCGATCTGATCGCCGTCGCGGCCGTGCAGGTCTGGTAGCCCGTGACCGGTTCGCAATACAGCCAGCTGGAGTAACCCCGCACGTCCACTTCGACGCCGCGCGGTTGCCGCTGGGCGATCGCGGGGAACGGCTCGTGGAAACCGGCGGCGGCCGTGTTGTCCGGGCTGTCGGGGCCGCCGCCCAGCAGGTGCGCGCAGGCGCCCGGCACCGGGTTGCCCGGGTGCGGCGGGCCCGCCACGCCCCCGACCGGGGCCAGGTCCTCGGGTGAGAGCAGGCCGCACGCGTCGGCATCGCCGCGCGGAGCCGGGATGCGAGGAGGCTGCGCGATCGCCGAGCGGGTGTGCGGCGCCTCGGATTCGGGCTGGTCCAGGAAACCCGCCGCCGGGATGGGCCGGCCGGCCACGTCGGTCGAACAGCCGCTGAGCGCCGATCCACCGATCAGGACGCACAGCGCGAGCACCCGCGGTAGGCGGTGACGGACATTCGGCACGGGGTAACCGTAGCGGCGACGAGTGCGGGAGACCACGCCCAGGTGTGCCCTCCTGACCGGTGATGCCGACGCCAGGGCCGTTACGCTCGGTGTGTGCCATCAGAGTCAGTCGCCGAACCGAATTCCAGGCGCAGTGCTTCCGGCACGGTCGGCGTGCTGGTCTTCACCGCAGGAGTGCTCGCGGCGTTGATCGCCGCGGCCCTGACCGCGCTGTCCGCCGGAGCCAACTACGCCCTCCTCGGACTGCCCGATCCCGGTCCCGTCACCCAGTACGGCCTGCCGGTGGTCCGGGTCATCGCCGAAACCGGGGCCGTGGTGACCATCGGTTCGCTGCTGCTGGCGGCCTTCGGCATCCCCGCGAGCCGCTCCGGCCCGCTGCTCGCCGACGGCTACGCGGCGGTTCGCGCCGCCGGCTGGGGCGCATCGGCGTGGTTCGTCGGTGCCGCGCTGATGGTGCCGTTCATCTGCGCCGACGCCACCGGGCGGCCGGTGAACGATGTGCTCAGCGCCGAGGTGATGTTCGGCCTGATCGACGCGCTAGAAGAGGCCAAGGCCTGGGCGCTGACCGCGCTGATCGCGTTCCTCGTCGCCGTGGCCTGCCGGATCGTGCTGTCCTGGGGCTGGACCGTGGTGACCTTCGCCCTCGGTCTCGGCGGGCTGATGCCCGTCATCGCCACCGGCCACTCCGCCAGCGGCGGGGCCCACGACATCGCCACCAACAGCCTGCTGTTCCACCTGGTGGCGGCCGTGCTGTGGGTGGGCGGGCTGATCGCCCTGATCGCCCACGCCGCTCGTGGCGGAGCGCACCTCCCGCTCGTCGCCCGCCGGTTCTCGATGATCGCACTGGTCAGCTGGATCGCGATGGCGCTGTCCGGCGTGATCAACGCGCTCGTGCGCGTCTCGCCGGAGCAGCTGCTCGGCTCCACCTACGGGCTGCTCGTGCTGCTCAAGATCGCCGGCCTGCTCGTCCTCGGCGTGTTCGGATACCTGCAGCGCAACAAGGCCGTCGCGCGCCTGGAGAGCGGATCGTCCGGGCTGCTGCGGCTCGGCGCCCTCGAAGTGCTGATCATGTTCGCCACCCTCGGCGTCGCGGTCGCGCTCGGCCGCACCCCGCCACCCGGCGGCTACACCACCGTGCCCAGCCGCACCGAACTCATCGTCGGCTACACCCTCGACGCGCCACCGGACCTCTGGCGGCTGCTGTTCGACTTCCGCTTCGACCTCGTCTACGGGACGGCAGCGCTCGTCCTCGCCGGCCTCTACCTGTGGGGCGCCCACCGGCTCAAGGCCAGGGGAGACGCGTGGCCCGTCGGGCGCACCATCGCCTGGCTGTGCGGCTGCCTCACGATCCTCATCGCCACCTCCGCCGGTGTCGGCCGCTACGCGCCCGCTGTGTTCAGCGTCCACATGGGCCAGCACATGCTGCTGTCCATGCTCGCCCCGGTGTTCCTGGTGCTGGGCGGACCGACCTCGCTGGCGCTGCGCGTGTTCACACCCGCGGGCAAGAACCAGCCCCCCGGGCCGCGCGAGTGGCTGATGGCGTTCATCAACTCGCCGCTGACCCGCGTGCTCACCCACCCGATCGTCGCACTCGTGCTGTTCGTCGGCTCCTTCTACGGGCTGTACTTCACGGGGCTGTTCGACCTCGCCCTCAACCAGCACTGGGCGCACCTGGCGATGAACGCGCACTTCCTGGTCGTCGGCTACGTCTTCTACTGGCCCGTGATCGGCATCGACCCGGCACCCCGCCAGCTGCCGCCCATCGGCAAGGTCGGCCTGGTCTTCGCCTCGATGCCCTTCCACGCCTTCTTCGGCATCGCGCTGATGATGTCCGCGAAACCCATCGGCGGTGACTTCTACCGCAGCCTGGACCTGCCGTGGTTCGTCGACCTGCTCGCCGACCAGCGGCTCGGCGGCGGCCTGGCCTGGGCTTCCGGCGAGGTGCCGCTGGTCGTGGTGATGCTGGCGCTGCTCATCCAGTGGTCCCGCGCCGACGACCGGCAAGCTCGGCGGATCGATCGGAAGGCCGACAAGGACGGGGATGCCGATCTGACCGCCTACAACGAGATGCTCCGGCGTCTCGCCGAGAAGGACTGATAACCGCGAAGTTTTCATGAAAACTTCCCCCACACCCCCACGAGGAAGTTCTCATGAAAACCTCCTCCACACCCCCCACCGGGAAGTTCTCATGAAAACTTCCCCCACACCTCCACCGGGAAGTTTTCATGAAAACTTCCTCCCCAGGACGTCACCGAGACGTGAGGTTGCTGGGGGGCGCTGGGAAAGCACCGTCGGTGTTGCTTGACGTCTTGGGCCCCATCGCTCGTTCGGGTTGCGGGGGCCCACGTGTGTGGGGGTGGGTGGGACGCCACTACGATTCAGGGCATGGCCGAGTTCATTTACACCATGAAAAGCGTGCGCAAGACGCATGGTGACAAGGTCATCCTCGATGACGCGACCATCCAGTTCTACCCGGGTGCCAAGATCGGCGTCGTCGGGCCGAACGGGGCCGGCAAGTCGACCGTGCTGCGCATCATGGCGGGACTCGACCAGCCGAACAACGGTGAGGCGTTCCTGTCCCCGGGTTACACCGTGGGCATCATGCAGCAGGAACCGCCGTTGAACGAGGAGAAGACGGTCCTCGGCAACGTCGAGGAGGGCGTCGGAGAGATCAAGGTGAAGCTCAACCGCTTCAACGAGATCGCCGAACTGCTCGCGACCGACTACTCCGACGAGTTGATGGAGGAGATGGGCAAGCTCCAGGAGGACCTGGACCACGCCGACGCGTGGGAACTGGACTCCCAGCTGGAGCAGGCGATGGACGCCCTGCGCTGCCCGCCGCCGGACGCCGAGGTCAAGAACCTCTCCGGTGGTGAGCGACGGCGAGTCGCCCTGTGCAAGCTGCTGCTGAGCAAGCCCGACCTGCTGCTGCTCGACGAGCCCACCAACCACCTCGACGCCGAGAGCGTGCTCTGGCTGGAGCAGTTCCTGGCCAGCTACCCGGGCGCCGTCCTGGCCGTGACCCACGACAGGTACTTCCTGGACAACGTCGCCGGCTGGATCCTGGAGCTCGACCGCGGACGCACCTACCCCTACGAGGGCAACTACTCCACCTACCTGGAGAAGAAGCAGGAGCGCCTCGCCGTCCAGGGCAAGCGCGACGTCAAGCTGCAGAAGCGCCTCAAGGACGAGTTGGAGTGGGTTCGCTCCAACGCCAAGGCCAAGCAGACCAAGTCGCGCGCCCGCCTCTCCCGCTACGAGGAGATGGCCAACGAGGCGGAGAAGACCCGCAAGCTCGACTTCGAGGAGATCCAGATCCCGCCGGGCCCGCGCCTGGGCAACACGGTGGTCGAGGTCGACAACCTCAAGAAGGGCTTCGACGAGCTGCTGATCGACGGGCTGTCGTTCAGCCTGCCGCGCAACGGCATCGTCGGTGTCATCGGTCCGAACGGCGTCGGCAAGACCACGCTGTTCAAGACCATCGTCGGGCTCGAAGAGCCGGACTCCGGGACCGTCAAGGTCGGCGACACCGTCAAGCTCTCCTACGTCGACCAGAACCGCGCGAACATCGACCCGAACAAGAACGTCTGGGAGGTCGTGTCCGACGGGCTCGACTTCATCCAGGTCGGCCAGGTCGAGATGCCCTCGCGGGCCTACGTCAGCGCGTTCGGCTTCAAGGGCCCCGACCAGCAGAAGCCGGCGGGCGTGCTCTCCGGTGGTGAGCGCAACCGCCTCAACCTGGCGCTGACGCTCAAGACCGGCGGCAACCTGATCCTGCTGGACGAGCCGACGAACGACCTGGACGTCGAGACCCTGGGCTCGCTGGAGAACGCGCTCGAGCAGTTCCCCGGCTGCGCTGTGGTCATCTCCCACGACCGCTGGTTCCTGGACCGCGTCGCGACTCACATCCTCGCGTGGGAAGGCGATGACGAGAACCCGGCCAAGTGGTTCTGGTTCGAAGGTAACTTCGAGGGGTACGAGCAGAACAAGATCGAGCGGTTGGGTGCCGACGCCGCCCGCCCGCACCGGGTCACGCATCGCAAGTTGACCCGCGGCTGAGATCGGAGGCGCCTTGGCGAGCGTGGCCGCTGTGGCAGAGCCCAGCTCGGTGGAAGGGTTTCTCGACCCCGCGTGGCAGATGCGGTGGAGAGTCCCGGAGCTGGCGTTGGTGCTCAGCGACAGAGCGGTCGCGTTCGCCAGGCGCACCGGTGACCGAGGCGCGCGGTTGCGCGCCGAGTCGCTGGCCCTGTTCGCGGCCAACCGGCTGGGACGCGGTGTCGCGTCCACCGGCCGCGCGCTCGCCGCGGTGCGTGAGGCGGAAGCCTCGGGCGGCGACGTCCTCACCCGGCTGCGCATCGAGCTCGGCTGGTGCGCCGTCCACGCGGGCAGCCACGAGGTGGCCGTCCGCATCCTGCGCCGGGAACTCGCGCAGGACCGCATCGAACCCACCCTCCGCGCGCACGCGCTGCTCGCCCTGGCCTCGGCGCTGCCCGCGCAGCAGGACGTCGACGAGCGCAGCCAGGTCCTCGACGAGGCTGAGCGGCTCTACGCCGACTGCGACGACGACCAGGACCTCACCCGCGTGCTCAAGGCCCGGGTGTGGGTGATCCGCGCTGCTCACTGCCGCAGGCTCGGCGAGTTCGGCGAAGCCGTTTCGGCCACCGATGCCGGGCTCGGTCTGCTGCGCAGGCTCAGCGACCCGGAGGCCGAGGCGGGCGAGATCCAGACCCGGCTGCTGCTGGAACGCGTGCACGCCCTGCTCGATCAGGGGCACCGGGTGGAAGCCGTCGAGACCAGCCAGGCCGTGCTCGCCGAACCCGTGCGCGCGGCGGCCGCCGGTCCCACCGGATGGCTCGGGCTCGCCCTCGCCACCCGCGTGCACCTGCCCGCAGGTGACCACGGCGCCGCGCTGCGCGTGCTGGCCGAGACCGCCGCCATCTCCGAGCGGCACAAGCTCGACGGCCTGCTCGCCGAAGCCCTCAACGCCCTGTCCCGCGCGCACGAGCGGGTGGAGGAGATCTCCGACGCGCTGCAGGCGCTGCGCGGCGCGTACTCGGCGGACCGCCGGTGGCGCTCGGCCGTGCACAGCGCCCGGGTCGGCCTGCTCAGCGCCTACCCGGCGGAGGTCCCGCGCAGCCCGCGCGCGTCGGTCGTGGCGGCGGTCCCCGAGCCCGCGGCGGCCGAACCGGTCGCGCCGACGCCCGTCCCCACGACTCCCGAGCCCGCGGCGCCGGTTACCGCCGTCCCCACGACGCCCGAGCGTGCGGCGCCGGTTACCGCCGAACCCGCGACTCCCGAGCCCGCGGCACCTGCCGCTGCCGAAGCTGCCGCTGCCGAGCCCGTGGCTCCCGAGCCGGTGACGATCGAACCCGCTGTCGCCGGTCCCGCCGCTGCCGAGCACGCGGCACCGGAACCCGCCGCCGAGCCCCTGGTTCCCGAGCCGGAACCGGAACCCGAGCCGGCGACCGCCGGACCCGTGGCGACCGCGCCCGACGAGCCGGCCGAGCCTGCCTCGACCGGGCGCGGCGGTTATGCCGAGGCGCACGACGCGGCGCGGCTGCTGATGGAAGCGCTGACCAAGCGCGCGGCCGAGGAAGCCGAAGAGCCAGCGGCCGCGCCGGTGGACGAGGCGCCTGCCGGGAGGCGGGCGGTGCCCGAGCCCAGGGTGGCCTTCGACTCGGCCTCGCCGAGCGAGATGTTCTCGGGCGGGCAACAGCCCCAGGCCCCGGAACCGCAGTCCTCCGCAGGCGCCTGGTGGCCGTCCCGCGAGACCCCGAGCCCCGCCGCCGACGAACGCGCGGCCGAGGTCGTGGCCAGCGACCACGAGCCCGCTGACCCCAGCTCCGACCCCAGCTCCGGCCGCTATGGAACAGCTGGTCAGGACTACGGCGACCAGGACTACGAGTCCGGTGGCCACGTGGACGCCTACGGCGACGACGACCCCTCGCAGCGGTGGAGCGGTGATCCGCTGGCGGCGGCGGCCGACAGCCTGCGCCGCATCACCGAGGCCCACGACCGCCGCGGGCACGCGCAGCACCCCGACCCCGAGCCCGTGACGCCGCCGCAGGGCTTCCCCGCGGTGGAGCCGCAGGACAGCACGGCGCAGGCCGCTCACGACGTGCCCGAGGAGTCCGGCGGGCGCCGGTCGAAGGGCAAGTCGCTGGCCGAGATCCGCGCCGATCTCCAGCTCCCCGCCGATCACCAGCCCTCCCGCAGGCGCTCGCGGCACGCCGATCCCGATCCGCTCGCCGCGTTCCAGCCCGCGCAGCCGGAACCGGAGCCTCCGGCCAGGTCCGCCGAGGACACGGATCCGAGCTTCCGGTTCAGCGCGCCGGAGCCGAGCCCGGAGCCCGCGCCACCGGAGCCGAGCCCTGACGCGAGCCTGGCCGACCTGCTCGCCGACGCGCTGATGGCCTACAACGAGGGCCGCACCGATGAGGCCAAGCAGCAGGTCAGCGAGGGCATCGCCGCCGTAGGATATGGCGGCCATCACAATTCCGGTTACGGTGAGCCGGGCTACGGCGACAGCCACAGCGACAGCGATTCGGAACACACCGACGACGACGCCGTCGGTGGGACCGGACGCAACCGTCGGCAGTCCACAGAGGATGATCAGCTCGGTGCCCGCCACCGCGCACCCGGATTCGGTGGTGCGGCAGCGGATCCGTTGCTCTGAGATACCTCCCGGACATCGATCGTTGCGTCTGTTTTCACCAGCGGTACGCAGTCAGATCCCGGCCCCGTGAGCGGGAACTGACAGTCTTAGAGTGGAACCTGTTGGCACAACGAGGTGCCGTAAAGCGTGGAGCTGCCTGACATGACCTCGAATCCCGGACAAGCGCACACCGGAACGGCCGGCGAGCAGTCCGAGAACCCCGAACTGGCCAAGCGGCGGTTGCTGGACCGAGCCGTCGAGTTCGCCCCCGAACTCGGCGAGCTGCTGCGCACCTACTACCGCCACGTCCCGGCCGAAGAACTCGTCGACGACGACCCGAACGACCTGGTCGGTGCCCTCAGATCGCACCACCGGCTGGCCGCGACCCGCGCCGCCGGCCGCCCCCTGGTGCAGATCTTCAACCCGACGGGCGATGAGCACGGGTGGCACAGCCAGGCCACCGTGGTCCAGACGGTCACCGACGACATGCCGTACCTGGTGGACTCGCTGATCGCCGAGCTCGGCCGCGACAACGCCGACGTGCTGCGCGTGATCCACCCCATCGTCGTCGTCCGGCGCGACCTCGCCGGCGAGCTGCTGGAGGTCCTCCCGGAGGCCGACCCGTCCGACCCGCCGTCCGGCGCCATGGCGGAGAGCTGGATGTTCGTCGAGGTCGGCCAGGTCGTCGACCCGGAGCGGCTCACCGCCCTCAAGCAGGACCTCGGCGGTGTCCTCAACGACGTGCGCGAGGTCGTCGAGGACACCGAGCGGATGCTCTCCTGCGCCCGGTCGCTGGCCGACGAGCTGGAGAAGAACCCGCCGCCGCTGCCGCACGAGGACGTCACCGACGGTGCCGGGCTGCTGCGCTGGCTGGCCGACGGGCACTTCACCTTCCTCGGCTACCGGCACTACGAGCTGGTCGAGGACGACGGCGATGCGCTGCAGGCCGTGCTGGCCTCCGGGCTGGGCGTGCTGCGCAGCGACAGCGTCGCCTCGCGGAGCCTGACCACCGGGCCGGACTCCAGCGCGTTGTCGAAGGACCTGCTGGTGCTCACCCAGGCCGGTGCTCAGTCCACAGTGCACCGTCCGGTCCACCCGTTCTACGTGGGCGTCAAGACCTTCGACGAGTCGGGCCGGGTCACCGGCGAGCACCGGTTCCTGGGCCTGTTCACCACCACGGCGCTGCACGAGGACGTCCTCGACATCCCGTTCGTGGAACGCCGGGTGCGAGAGGTCATCCACCGCGCGGGATTCCCGCTGGAGTCCTACTCGGGTCAGCGCATGCTGGAGGAGATCCAGAGCTACCCGCGCACGGAGCTGCTGTCCACGGACTTCGCAACGCTGCAGGAGACCATCACCGGCGTGCTGGCGCTGGCCGAGCGGCGCAAGCTCAAGCCGTTCCTGCGGCGCGACTCCTACGGCCGGTTCTTCTCCTGCCTGGTCTACCTGCCGCGCGACCGCTACACGACCAGTTCGCGGCTGGCGATGCAAGAGGTGCTGCTCGACGAGCTCGGCGGCACCGGCCTGGAGTACAGCACCCGCGTGGGCGAATCCACGCTGGCGCGAGTGCACTTCGTGGTGCACACCGACCCGGAGGACCAGGTCGAGCCCAACCTCGGGCGCATCCAGCAGCGGCTCGACGAGGCCATCCACACCTGGGACGACCAGATGGTCACCGAGCTCGACGCCGAGCGCTCCGGCAGGGGAGCGGGCGGCGGGCCGGCCCGTGCGCTGTCCGAGGCGATCAGCCAGGCCGGGCAGGACTACGCGTCCGGGTTCCCGGAGGCCTACAAGGAGGACTTCACCGCTGCCGAGGGCCTGCGGGACCTGCGTCGTCTGGAGTCGCTGAAGGGCCCCGACGACCTGCGCATGTCCTTCTACGTCCCGCGTGACGCGAGCGCCGGTCAGCGCCGGTTCAAGCTCTACGTCGGCGAGCGGGTCACGCTGTCCCGGGTGCTGCCGGTGCTGCAGAGCATGGGCGTGGAGGTCGTCGACGAACGGCCCTACGACCTGACCCTGGAGAACTCCGGAAACCGGTTCTACATCTACGACTTCGGGCTGCGGCTGGACTCCGGTCTGCTCGACAGCACCGACCCGCAGCTGCTGGACTCGCTCCGGCAGCGCTTCGAGGACGCGTTCCGCGCGGTCTGGCTCGGCGATGCCGAGGTCGACCGGTTCAACGCGCTGGTGCTGCGGGCCGGGCTGAACTGGCGGCAGGCCGCCGTGCTGCGCGCCTACGCGAAGTACCTGCGCCAGGTCGGGATCGCCTACACGCAGGACTACATCGAGGACTCGATCCTCGCGCACCGCAACACGACGACCGCGCTGGTGCGGCTCTTCGAGGCCCGGTTCGACCCGGCGATCGGCGAAGCGGACCGCAAGACGCGCGAAGCCGAGCTGACCGAGTCGGTCAACGAGCTCATCGACGAGGTCACCAGCCTCGACGTGGACCGGATCCTGCGCAGCTACCTCAGCCTGATCGGGGCCACGCTGCGCACGAACTACTTCGTCGACGTGGCCGAGCGCGAGCGCCCGTTCTTGGCCTTCAAGCTGGAGCCGCGCGAGATCCCGGGACTGCCCGAGCCCCGGCCGCAGTTCGAGATCTTCGTGTACTCGCCGTGGGTCGAGGGCGTGCACCTGCGCTTCGGTTCCGTGGCGCGCGGTGGGTTGCGCTGGTCGGACCGGCCGCAGGACTTCCGCACCGAGATCCTGGGCCTGGTCAAGGCCCAGGCGGTGAAGAACGCGGTGATCGTGCCGGTCGGCGCCAAGGGCGGCTTCGTCGTCAAGCGCCCGCCCGTCACCACCGGCGACCCGGCCGTGGACCGCAAGGCCTCCCAGGACGAGGGCGTGGCCTGCTACCGGATGTTCATCTCCGGCCTGCTGGACCTCACCGACAACCTGGTGGGCGGCGAGGTGGCCCCGGCGCAGAACGTGGTGCGCCACGACGGCGACGACACGTACCTGGTCGTCGCGGCCGACAAGGGCACGGCGACGTTCTCCGACATCGCCAACGAGGTCGCCCAGTCGCGCGGCTTCTGGCTCGGTGACGCCTTCGCGTCCGGCGGTTCGGTCGGCTACGACCACAAGGCCATGGGCATCACCGCCAGGGGTGCGTGGGAGAGCGTCAAGCGGCACTTCCTCGAACTCGACGTGGACACCCAGAGCGAGGAGTTCACGGTCGTCGGCGTCGGCGACATGGCCGGTGACGTGTTCGGCAACGGGATGCTGCTGTCCGAGCACATCCGGCTGGTGGCCGCGTTCAACCACATGCACGTGTTCATCGACCCGAACCCGGACGCCTCGGTGTCCTTCGCCGAGCGGCGCAGGCTGTTCGAACTGCCGCGTTCCACCTGGGACGACTACGACCGGGGCAAGATCAGCGAGGGCGGCGGCGTGTGGTCGCGGTCGCTGAAGTCGATCCCGCTGAACCCGCAGATCCGGGAGGCGCTGGGCATCGACGAGTCGGTGCGCAAGCTGGCGCCGGCCGAGCTGATCAAGTGCATCCTGCTGGCACCTACCGACCTGCTGTGGAACGGCGGCATCGGCACCTACGTCAAGTCGGCCACCGAGTCGCACGCCGAGGTCGGCGACAAGGCCAACGACGCGGTGCGCGTCAACGGCGGCGACCTGCGGGTCAAGGTCGTCGGCGAGGGCGGCAACCTCGGTCTGACCTCGTTGGGGCGCATCGAGTTCGCCCGCGAGGGCGGCAAGGTCAACACCGACGCGCTGGACAACTCCGCCGGTGTGGACTGCTCCGACCACGAGGTCAACATCAAGATCCTGCTGGACCACCTGGTCACCGACGGCAGGCTCACCGGCCCGCAGCGCAACGAGCTGCTCGCCGAGATGACCGACGAGGTCGGCGAGCTCGTGCTGGCCGACAACCACAGCCAGAACGGGGTTCTGGGCATCTCGCGGTCGCACTCCGGACCGATGCTGCCGGTGCACGCCCGGCAGGTCGCCGCGCTGGAGGAATCCGCGGGCCTGGATCGCGAGCTGGAGGCGCTGCCGACCAAGAAGGGCTTCCGCGACCTGGAGAAGGCCGGTGAGGGCCTGACCTCGCCGGAACTGGCGACGCTGATGGCGCACGTCAAGCTCCAGCTCAAGCGGGACGTCCTGGCCAGCGGCCTGCCCGACACCGAAGCGTTCGCCGAGCGGCTCCCGGAGTACTTTCCGCAGCCGCTGCGGGAGGGCTACGGCGATGCCATCGCCGCGCACCCGCTGCGCCGCGAGATCATCACGACCTTGCTGGTCAACGAGATGGTCGACGGCGCGGGCATCTCCTACGCCTACCGGCTGGCCGAGGAGCTCAGCGCCTCCACCAGCGACGCGGTGCGGGCGTTCGCGGTCGTCACCAACGTCTACGACCTGCCCCGGTTGTGGGCCGACATCGACGCGCTGGGCGGGTCGGTGCCGATCGCGGTCGCCGACGAGATGGTGCTGGAAACGCGGCGCCTGCTCGACCGGGCGGCCCGCTGGATCCTGACCAACCGGCCGCAGCCGCTGGCGATCGGCGCCGAGATCACCCGGTTCCGGCCGGTCGTCGAGGAGCTGCGGCCGACCGTGCGGGGACTGCTCGGGGGCCGGGCCGCCGAAGGCGTGACCGAGCAGATCGAGCGCTGGGTCGCGGCCGGTGTGCCCAACGAGCTGGCCGAACGGGTGGCGGTGCTGCTCGACGCCTACGCGCTGTTGGACATCCGGGAGGTCGCCGAGCTCGCCGAGCGCGACGCGGGCATCGCGGCCGAGCGCAGCCCGCGCGAGAGCGCCGAGCTGTACTACGCGCTGTGGGCGCACCTGGACGTCGAGCGGATGCTCATCGCGGTCAACGAGCTGGAACGCGGCAACAGGTGGCACGCACTGGCTAGGCTGGCGTTGCGAGATGATTTCTACGCATCGCTGCGGGCGATCACCGTCGACGTCCTGCGCACCTCCGAGCCGGAGGACGGTTCGGAGGAGAAGATCGCGCGGTGGGAGTCGACGAACGCGGCGCGACTGGCGAGGGCCAACTCGTCGCTGGAGCAGATCGTCAGCTCCGGGCGGCTTGACCTGGCCACGTTGTCGGTGGCGGCGCGTCAGCTGCGCAGCATGGTGCGGTGACAGCAGGGGGTGGCGGTTCCAGCCGGAACCGCCACCCCCGAAACCGGGTAGGAGGGACAGGCCCTGTGGGCGCGTACGTAGCCGAGGTAGCCCTGCGCTGGTCCGACATGGACGCGTTCGGCCACGTCAACCACGCCAGGACGATCACGTTGCTGGAGGAGGCACGAGCCGATCTGCTGTTCACCGCGGCGGAGCGGCAGGGCCTGGTGGGCATGGCCGAGGGCATGGTGGTCGCCCGGGTCGTCATCGACTACCACGCGCCGCTGCTCTACGCGGCCAAGTCGTTGCAGGTCCGGATGTCGGTGCGGGACCTCAAGGCCGCGTCGTTCACCATCGACTACACGGCGTTCGCGCAGGAAGCCGTGTGCACTGCGGAAACGCTGATGGTGCCCTACGACCTGAACGCGGGACGGCCCCGCCGGCTCACCGAGGACGAGAGCGGATTCCTGGCGGAGTGGCGCGCCGAGCAGTTGGAGTCGGGTCGTGCCTGAACTCCGCATGCCCGACCGGGTCGAGCGCGACGACCTGGGTGCGTTCGTCGCCCGCGCCGTCCGGCTGGACTCCCAGACCGTGGTCCGGATGCGCAACCGCCCCGACACCGACCGGATGGACGTGTGGGCGGCCACCCCGTTCGACGCGCTGTCCACCCGGGTCGTGGAGGGCGCTGTCGACCCCGCCGACCTGACGGTCTCCGGGAACGAGCTGCTGGCGACCTTGACCGTCGCAGGCGGCGAGGTGATGGACCCCGGCGCGCCGAAGGACCTGCTGTGGCGCTCGGAGCTGCCGCCGGCCACCGGGTGGAAGCGCGTCGACGACCTGCCCGCCCAGCTCGTCGGTGAGGTCGCGGAACGCGGCATCGACGTGGCCAAGGAGAACGTCGGGCCGAAGGGCACGCCGCCCGCGTCGCTGCTGGACCAGGAGGTCTTCACCGTCCACGGCTCCGGCTACGACGTGAAGGTCCCGCTGCGCTGCCTGTTCGTCCTG
This sequence comes from Saccharopolyspora tripterygii, assembly GCF_054778355.1. Taxonomy (NCBI): domain Bacteria; kingdom Bacillati; phylum Actinomycetota; class Actinomycetes; order Pseudonocardiales; family Pseudonocardiaceae; genus Saccharopolyspora; species Saccharopolyspora tripterygii. Next base: position 26,701 of record NZ_BAAGZP010000038.1, read on the forward strand.
TCCGGCATGGGATTCCTGGTCGGCACCCCCGCTGAGTCGGAGATCGTGCGGGTGAGCGCCACGGACTCCTGGCTGCGCCTCGACTCCCGCTACGGCGCCGTGGTCCGCCGCCGCCACGCCCTGCTGCCGCTGCTGATCTGAGCGCTGACCTGAGCGGGGAAGTTTTCATGAGAACTTCCCCTCGCTGCCGACCCCGCGGTCGTCGTCAGGGGGTGGTGCGCTGCGGGTTCCGGGATGTCGTGGCCCAGCGGACGATGTCGCTGACCAGGGCTTCCAACGGGCCGCGGCGGAAGAAGCGCCGCCAGCCGTAGGTGAAGGCGAACGTGGCGACCAGGAACACCTCGGGCATGAAGGTGTTGATGAGCGCGACCAGGCCCTCCGGCTGGTGGCCGTCGCGCGGGAACCACGGCAGGTCCGGGTCGTCCATCGGCAGTGCCGGACCCATGCTGGCCAGGTGCGCCAGGTTCTCCGGGACGCCGCTCAGCGGCCAGCCGCCGGTGATGATCTGCCAGGCCAGCGCCAGCGCGTGCGCGGCGTAGAGGGTGAGCGCCATCGACCCGGCCTTGGCCAGCGGGGTCAGCCAGCGGCCCGTCCGGTCCGACAGCTCCAGGCAGATCGCCAGCACCAGCAGCGCGATCCCGCCCGCGCCCAGCAGCTCGAAGGTGGTCCCGCTGTGCGCGTTGGCCGCCAGCAGCCACTCCGGGTGCCCGACCGGGATCGTGCCCTCCACCGGGCTCGGTGGGCCGACCCGCACCAGCAGGAACGACGCCTGGTAGCCGACCAGCGACAGCACCAGGCCGATCACGCCGATCCGCACGCGCACCCGCAGGGACTTCAGGTCCAACCGGCCGACGGCCAGTCCCGCCAGCACCAGCGGCAGGTACGACGCGGCCGGGTAGAACCCGAGAAGCAGCAGGTCGAAGAGGCCCTCGTGGGCGATCAGGTGGCCGGGGTCGATGCTGTTGACCATCGAGACCAGCGCCGACAGGGGAGTGTCCTCGGCGATCCAGCCGCGCAGCACGAAGGACAGCTGCGGCCCGACGGCGGCGCTCACCGCCGCCGCGATGATCAGGCCGCGTGCGCGCAGCCGCAGGAACGGCACCGCGAGCAGGAAGTACAAGCCGTAGAACGGGATGATCACCGTCAGCAGGAACCCGGTCGCCTCGGTCGCCTTGGCCAGCGCCAACCCGAGCACCAGCAGCACCGCCGCGCGCACCGCGACCCGCCGCTTCGCATCGCGCAACGCCTGGCCGGTCGGCGGCGTCGTGCGCCCGGTCATCAGGGCCAGCGACACACCCGCGAGGAAGGTGAACAACGCGGTCGAGCGACCGGAGAAGAACTGCGCCACCAGCACCTCGGGCGAGCCGTCTGCGAACGGCACGCCGAAGTGGATGCAGAACATGCCGAACACGGCGACGAACCGGGCGACGTCCACGCCCACCAGTCGGCCCGGCCTCCCGGCGGTGGTCGCCCGCGCCCGCCGAGATGAACTCCGTTCGGGCGCAACAGCAGTCATGGCATCCAGCTGAGTTCGGGGGACGATGACCGGAAATCTACCCACCGCTTCCCGGCCTCCGGTCACCTGCCCGCGTGTTGCGAGGCCCCGCTCACACCAGCCACGCGGCGCTGCCGGGCGGCAGCTCGCCCTCGACCAGCGGTCGAGAGCTCAGCAGCACTTCGCCGGGAGGCAGCGGAACCGGTTCCGCCGAGGTGTTCAGCGCGCAGATCAGGGTGCTGCCGACGCGCCGGAACGCGAAGCAGTCCTCCGGGGCGCCGAACCACTCGACCTCGTCGCCGGTGAACGCCGGGTGCGTCGCCCGCATCTCCAAGGCGTGCCGGTACAGCGACAGGGTGGACTCCTCGTCCTCCAGCTGCGCCTCGACGGTGAAGTGAACCCAGTCGTGCGGGATCGCCGACCAGTCGGCCCGCGCGGCGGAGAAGCCGAACGGCCGCATCAGGCCCTCCCACGGCATCCTGATCCGCTCGGTGCCGGGCAGACCCAGCTCCTCGCCGTGCCGCAGGCAGACCGCGCCCGGCAGGGCCAGCTGCACCATCGCCATCGCGCGCACCGGCGTCAACGCGGCGTGGTCGCGGATGCGCGTGCTGTCCCGGCTGGCCATCGCCCACGCCGGGCGGGGGCCGGTGGAGTCCAGGACCGTCGTGATCGCCTTCTGCACGGGGCCCGCCGAGAACCCCGCCACGGCCAGGTCCAGGCCGAACAGCAGCTGCCAGTTGCCGGTGCCGCTGCCGATCACGACGCGGTCGGGGTAGTCGGCCAGCACCGCGCCGACCGCGTCCGCCGGGTCGTTGCGCGGCGCCAGGTGGAACCCGTCGATCCCGTGGTCCAGCCAGGGCCGCAGCACCGGGCCGGGCTCGGTGCGCGAGGGGTCGACGTCCATCGCCAGCAGCACCCGCAACCCGTTGCCGTGGGCTTCGCCGAGCAGCCGGTCGAGGGCGGGGGAGGCCGGGTCCGTACCGGCCATGCCGGCCAGCACGATGGCGTCGACGCCCAGCAGTTCCAGGTAGCCGAGCCTGCCGCGGATCCCGTCGAGGTCGCCGATGCCGTCGTCGTCGGCGTCGGCGAACGCGCCGACGTCGATCTGATAGCAGACCGCGTCGTACCACCACGGTCGTTCGCCGTGGTCAGCCCGCGTGCCCACCTGCCGCATCTCCAGGTCCTTCGCTCCTAGATCGGGTCCGCCGCTCAGAACCACGAGTTGATCATGCTATTGGCGGCCATCTCCAAGTACTGCCAGAGCTGGTCGCGGTGTTCCGGCTTCAGCTTGGCCTCGTCGACGGCGATGCGCATGCAGCGAAGCCATGCGTCGCGCTCGGCCGGGCCGATCTTGAACGGCGCGTGCCGCATCCGCAGCCGCGGGTGTCCGCGCTGGTCGGAGTACGTGTGCGGGCCACCCCAGTACTGCATGAGGAACAGCCGCAGCCGCTCCTCCGCCGGCCCGAGGTCTTCCTCGGGGTAGAGCGGGCGCAGCAGCTCGTCCTTGGCCACCTCTTCGTAGAAGCGGGCCACGATCTTGTGGAAGGTGGCTTCGCCGCCGACCTGCTCGTAGAAACTCTCCACGGAAGTCACCCTTCCATCCTCTCAGGTGCGGAACTGGACGTTTCAGTGGTCGGTCAGGTGCTGTCCGTGGTGCTGCGTGAGACGACTCTCGGTCACCGTGCGTTACGAGGTGGTGAAGCCCGTCCCCTGATCTCGGCCGCTGACCCCGGCTCCAGTCCGTTGCCGTACGGAGGACTCCCGCGCCCTGTGCCCGTGCCCTGCCAGGAGGCTATTGATCTCCGTCAACGGATTCGAGCCACGAATCCTGCTGGAAGTAGTCATCGTCGTTGATTTCCTGGGCAGGCTCGCCGGATTTCTCAACTCCGACTTCCTGGAATTCCCGCTCGCCACGCTCGGCGTGCTTCTTCCGCTCGTCCTCGCTCATCGAGTTGACCTTCTGCATCCCCTTCTGAACGCTCGTGGCGAGGAAGTTCGCAAATGCAGGGGCACGCATCGCTTCGCGAGGGCCGAGCTCACCACTGACGACCCGGCCGGCCAGGGCTCGGACGGTCGGGTCGGGTGAACGCTCTTGGATGATGCGGAAACGGTCATGGAGGTGGCGCGCTGCTGCCTCGTCTCCGCCAGCAAAACCGCGCGTAAAGTCCTTCTCGCTCATGGCCCAACGCTCTTGTTGTCGTACTGCTCGCCAGGCAGAGGTACCTCCGTCAACCCGCGGAGCGTGCTTACTGCTGCTCCTGCGGATCCAGAAAACCCGGTAACGGCAATCATCATCTTTCCTTGAAGGTCGAGGACCTTCATCCACGTATTGTTCGCTTTGAACACCAAGTATGCGGCAATTGCGCTTCCCGCGATTAGGCCGACGCCGGTCTCGGACAGCAATGCGGTAGCTGCGAGTTCCAGAGCGAGGCCAATGAGAATGTCCGCGAGCATCTCGAGCGTGGAAACCATGGATTTGCAGATGGCCCACACGCCGTAGGCTGTGTTGTGGTATTGCTCAGCCAGGGAATTGATTGCTGTGGCGTGCTCGCTCATAGCTTTGGAAAGCTGAGAAAAATAGCTGTGCGCGGCATCAGCTGCTTCGCCTGACCAGCCTCCGAACATTTCGTCCGTCGCAGTGTCGATGTTCCGCGCAACTGCTTGTTCGAATGACTTCAACTTTGTGAATACGTCTTCAGCCTCGGCCATCCGTTCCAGTCGCCTGCGACGAACTTGGCGGCTTCCTCGGCTGGGTTGAAACCGAAGATCTCGTTGGCGGCGATCAACATCCAGTGCGAGGGTGAAATGTAGTCGGAGATGCTCAGGATCTCATCAGCGAGTTTCGGGATGGGCTCGCTGGGGTTCGGCGGTGTGAGCACCGCCGGGGCTGCGATGGGCTCGACGGGCACGTCTCCTCCTGCGCTTTACCGTGGATATTGCTGATCAAGCCGTGTTGCCTGATCTTCGTCGAGTTCGTGGTACAGGTCCGCGGATGCTTCCAGCTCGTGACTGGCGCTGTCGAGCAGCTGCGCGAGGTGTGAGAATGCCTCCCCGAGTGCCTGCGTGACCTCACGGTGCCGGTCAGCCACGTACGCGAGGGCCGCACCGTTCTCGGACTCGAGGTTCACCGTGGTTCGCGCGTAATCTGCGGCGTGGCCCGTCGATTCGCCATCAGACCGTAAGACTTTGGCGCAGTCGTGTATCCGCCGAGGCTCTGCGTGGAATCCCATCAGTCCAGTCCGGAAACCCAGAACGCGGCGAACGCCAAGCTGACCGCCAGGGGCAGGAGGACGAGGACCTGCCAGGGTTTGACAACACGGCCACCGAAGTAATTGACCACGATGCCGAGTACGCCCATCAATCCCGCGAGAAGCCGATAAATCGACAATTCATCAAGTAGCAGGAACGCCGATACAATGATCGCCATCGCTGGCAGGATGTAGAGGCCCCGGTGGTTCCGGCGCCAGTCGGCGCGCCAATCAACGACCGGTTTAGGAGGTGTGGTTTCAGGATTGGATGCTGCTTCGGGCGCCACCACTCCAGCCTTTCTTTACAACACAAAAGAGCCACCTGACGCATTGCGCGAGCAACCAGGCACCTTGTTCTGGTAATCAGACGAGGATCGACGGCAAGTCACGCTATAGGGAACGGCGCTCGCCTGGGGCGGTTTTGGACGCGTTACCGTTCATGAGCCTGCCCACACTGCTTGTCGGAAGCCTCAGGTCGCAGAGCGGCCGAGGTCGATGAATAGGGCGTTGAAACAGCCTGGAGCACGACCCCCCGCAGAGCAAAGATCCCCCGGCCGATGGGGTCGGCCGGGGGATCTCTCGCTGGTCAGCTCGTCGTCGAGACCGTGCTGGGTGGTAGGGGGCGGCCGTTGGGGTACGGGGGTTCGATGGCCGAGTCGTCGTAGGCGCGCTTGACGTCCACGCGGAGCCTGCGCTGGACCGCCCACTGGCGTCCCGGCCTGACCTTCACCGTCAGGCGCAGGGTGACCGTGTCCGAGGTGATCTGGTCGACGCCCAGCATCTCCGGGGGCTCCAGGACGTCCTTGGACAGCGGCTCGCGGGCGGCGGCGTCGGTGGCGACCTTGCCCGCGACCTCGATGGCCTTCTGCACGTCCGAGTTGTGCGAGATCGGGAAGTCCACGACCGCGACCGCGAAGCCCTGCGAGGAGTTGCCGACCCGCAGGATCTCGCCGTTGCGGACGTACCAGACGGTGCCGTTGATGTCGCGCAGCGTGGTGACCCGCAGGCCCACCGCCTCGACCGAACCGGAGGCCTCGCCCAGGTCCACGACGTCACCGACGCCGTACTGGTCCTCGACCATCATGAACATCCCGGACAGGAAGTCCCGCACCAGGTTCTGGGCACCGAAGGCGACCGCCACGCCCAGCACACCGGCCGAAGCCAGCACCGGGGCGATCTGCACACCCAGGATCTGCAGGATGTATATGACGGCCAGGCCGAAGATCACGAACGAGGTGAGCGACTTCAGCACCGAGCCGATGGTCTTGGCGCGCTGCCTGCGCCGCTCGGAGAGCAGCTCGGAGGTGAGGCTGTCACCGCGGCGCTCGCGCAGCGGCGAGAGCAGCTTCGGCGGCTTGCCGTTGCCCCGGGTCAGGCGGTTGATCGTGCGGTGCAGCAGCCATCGCGCCACGAAGGCTACGACCAGCACCATCAGGATCTGCAACGGCTTGGCGATGAGCAGGTCGGCGTAGGAAGCCAGCCACGCGTTCTGGGTCCAGTCGAAGACCGCCTGGCACCAGCGCTCGGTCGGGTCGCACGTCGGCGGCTGGGATAAGAGCGGCAGGTTCATGGGTACGGGGGTTCTCCACGTGCTGTCGATCGTCGGGGTTCGCCGTGCGGCGTCGAACGACCGACCGGTCCGAACTTCGTGCGCGCCCCGCCGCGCACGACGATCGAGAACCGGTACGCCAGAACCGAGTTCGGGGCTCAGTCCAGAGCGAGACCGGTCGCCTCCGCGAGGAAGGTGAGCTGGTCGGTCGTCAGCCCCACGGTACGTGACACGGAGCGGGCGGCATGCCCCACCTCGGTCTCACGACGGATCAGAATAGGGCGTTTGTCCGGGTCCGAGCTAGTGGCGTGCTGCAGTTCCGCGCACATCTTGCGCGCGTGGTTGGGGTCCACGCGCGAATCGGACTCGAAGACCGTGAACAGCACCGACGGATACGCCGTGTGCTCCGTCACGTTGTGATACGGCGAATACGCCAGCAGCCAGCCCAGCTCCTCCGGGTCGTCGGCCGTGCCGTACTCGTCGTTCCAGGTCCGGCCGAGCAGGAAGCGCTCGTAGCGCACCATGTCCAGCAGCGGAGCCGAGCAGACCACCGCCCGGTAGAGCTCCGGGCGCTGGGTGAGCGCGGCACCCACCAGCAGGCCGCCGTTGGAGCCGCCGGAGATCGCCAGCTGGTCCGAGGTCGTCCAGCCCTGGTCGATCAGGTGCTCGGCGGCGGCGTGGAAGTCGTCGAACGTGTGCTGCTTGCGCTCGCGCATGCCGTCGACGTGCCACTCCTCGCCCTCTTCACCACCGCCGCGCAGCGCGGGCAGCGCCCACACGCCACCGGTCGCCACCCAGGTCAGCGCGGAGGGCATGTAGCCGGGCTCGCGGGACAGCGAGAAACCGCCGTAGCCGGTCAGGAACACCGGCCGCGGGCGGTCCGGTTCGGCGGTCGGCGCCAGCACGAACATCCGCACCTCGGTGCCGTCGGCGGACCGGTAGGTGACCTGCCGGGTGTGGACCTCGGGCAGCTCGACGGCACCCGGGGCGCTGGTCTCCAGCTCCACCGCGCCGGTCGTGCGGTCGTAGGCGTGCACGCACGGCGGGGTGGCGAAGTCGGTCCAGCCGATCCACAGCCGATCGCGGTGCTGCTCGGTCGCCGAGTCCACCGTGGTCAGCGCGGTGACCTGGCCGGTCCCGGGCAGGTCGACGTCGGCGGTGCGGGCACCCGTGGCCGGGTCGTGCAAGGTGAGCTCGGAGACCGCGTGCCGGGTCCGGAGCACGATCAGGCTCGGCGCGTCGCCGTCGAAGTAGCGGACCGCCTCCAGCACCGAATCGGGATCCTCGGCGATCAGCTCGGTCCAGTTCTCCGGCTCCGGAGCGCTCGGGTCGGCCACGCACAGCCGCCAGCGCGGCGCGTCCTTGGTCGTCATCACGTACATCCGGCCGTCGCGCTCGACCCACGCGCCGACCCGGTAGCCGTCGGTCGTGTCCACGATCTGCCGCAGATCCGGGACTTCAGCACCCTCGGAGAGGTCCGCGATCCACACCGAGTCACGGCGAGCGGTGCCCATGCTGCCCTCGATGATCAGCCAGCGACCGTCGCGGGAGACGTGCGTGCCGTAGTAGAAGGTGTGGTCCAGCCCGGTGCCGTGCACCAGCACGTCCTGCTCGGGATCGGTGCCCACGCGGTGGCGCCACACCCGGCGGTGGAACTGCTCCTCGCCGTCGGGCACCAGCTCCGGCGACAGCCGGCGGACGTAGAAGTACTCCTGCCCGCCGGGCAGCCAGGAGATCGTCGAGTAGCGGCAGCGGTCGATCGGTCCTTCGACGAGCTCACCGGTGGACACGTCCATGACGTGCAGCAACGACTCCTCGTCGCCGCCCACCGAGATCTGGTAGGCCAGCCGGTCGCCCTCCAGGTTCGGCACCCAGCTGTCCAGCGTCGTCAGCCCCGACGGGTCGAGCTCCGTGACGTCCAGCAGCACCCGCTCGGTCCCATCGGCCTCGCGCACGTGGAGCACGCCGAACTCCTGGCCAGGCTCGCGGCGGGTGAAGAAGGCCCGCCCGGCCCGCCACAGCGGGGCGCCGACCGCGCCCGCGGCCAGCAGCGAGTGCAGCCGCTCGGCCACCGGCTCCCGGCCGGGGAGCGAACCGAGCCAGGTGCGGGCGATCTCGTCCTGAGCCGCCGACCACGCCTCGGTGCTCGGCGCGGAGGCGTCCTCCAACCACCGGTAGGGATCGGCCACCTGGTGGCCGTGCAGGGTCTCCACGATCTCTTCGCGGGCGGTGGCGGGATAGCTCAAGGGGCTTCGAACGTCGGTCACGATCGCGACGATACGTGCACGCGCGGTGCGTTGGAGAGGGTCTGAGGGCCGTGCGGAGCTGATTCACCCGACGTGATCAACCGTTTTCGGCTCGCTTGATCGACAATGGTGAGCGCAGCGCCGAAGGTGATGAGACGTGTCGGCGGTGGCCGCCTCGCGGTACCGCTCACCTGCGAGAACAGGTCGCGGATCGTTGACTTCGGCGTGACGTGGCGAATCACACGTGCGTTCGGAGCGGGTTCTGTGCTGAACTTTGCCCGACACCGGTGGAGGTGGTCGCGTGCCAGACCGACAACCGATCCGACAACCGGCGCTGAAGGCCGCAGGCCTCGCGTCGCGGGCCCCGTTGTGCCCGACGAGCCGAGGCTCCGGGGCAGCGCACACGGATCGGCCTCCCGGTCACACCACCTCGTGGCGCAAACGCCGGGTCCTGCTTCTCAACACGACCTTCGAGCCGCTCACGGCGCTCCCGCTGCGGCGCGCCATCGTGATGGTCGTCTGCGGCAAGGCCGAGGTCGTCCACGGCGACTCCGCCGGGATGACCCTGCACTCGGCGAGCGCCGAGCTCGAGATCCCGTCGGTGATCAGGTTGAGCAACTTCGTGCGCGTGCCGTACCGCGGCCGGGTTCCGCTGACCCGGGCCGCGTTGATGCTCCGGGACAACCACGGGTGCGTCTACTGCGGCGCACGAGCGGAAACGATAGATCATGTTCTCCCGCGCAGTCGCGGGGGGCCGCACACGTGGGAGAACTGCGTCGCCTGCTGCACCAAGTGCAACCACCGCAAGGCCGACAAGACGCTGAGCGAGCTCGGCTGGCGGCTGCCGTTCGCCCCGCAGGCTCCGCGAGGCAGGCACTGGCGGCTGCTGGCCGGCCTGTCGGAGACAGATCCGCTCTGGTTACCGTACTTGGGCGAGTCGGCGGCCTGATCTCGGCAGCGGGCGCGTCCGCGCCGGTGCGCATCAGCTGATCCGCACACCGCGGTCGCGTCCGCTGATCCGGACACCGTCGCGCTTGCCGCTGATGCGCACACCGTCGTCCACTCCGCTGATGCGCACACCTCGGGACTGGCTGCTGATGCGGACGCCCTGGCGCTTGCTGCTGATTCGCACGCCGTCGTCGAGGCCGCTGATGCGGACACTGTCGTTCACTTCGCTGATGCGCACACCTCGGGACTGGCCGCTGATGCGCACACCTCGGGACTGGCCGCTGATGCGCACACCTCGGGACTGGCCGCTGATGCGCACGCCCTGACGCTTGCCGCTGATCCGCACACCGCGCTCGCGTCCGCTGATCCGGACACCGTCGCGCTTGCCGCTGATGCGCACACCGTCGTCGAGGCCGCTGATGCGGACACCGTCGCGCCGGTTGCCGATTTGCGCTCCGTGATCGGCGAGTCGCTGGCCGATCATCGGAAGGGTGAGTGCGTTGGGCTGAGTGGCGGCTTCGATGATCGTCATTGCGTGCCTCCCGCATACATAGGGTGCTGTCCGGCGCATGTGATCAAATATGCAAGACCCATACAGGTGAAAAGCTATGATCAGGAACCGCTCGGAACAAGCCGCCAACCCGCCGCGCAATGCCACCGTCCGGGCCGACTCCGTTTGGGTGCCGACATTCCCCTGAACGAGTTACTATAAGTGATGCGCATCACAAGTGAATCGGGGTTGTGCGAATACGTGAAGTATCCGGATTCCGCTTGACGGGTGATCATGAAAGCCGAGCTGGTCGCGCCGCGCGGGCGAACTCGTCACTGCGGGCGAAGCGTCGGGCGATCCACGGCGGAGGACGCGAAATCTAGGGCAAGGCACGTGCGAGTGGGCACACACGAGACCTTGGTCATCGGCTACCGTACTGGGCGTGACTGTCGTGGAGAGTGTGCTGGTCCTGGCGGTGATCCCAGCGGCCATCTTTGGCGTGATCGTGCTCATCGCGATGTGGCCCAGGCTGTCCCGTGCGCGCTATCGCGCCGGGGATGACTGGGATTTCGCTCCGGTCTTCTGGTCCGCCAACCCGCAGGGAGTGAACACCGCGGTACCGGCAGCGGACGGCGAAGGAGAGGTCGTGCCGGACGACGCACGGCCCGTCACGGCTCGGGGAGGCGCACGTGGCACCTGGTGAGATCACGGGTCAGTCCGCAGATGCCGGCCAGCTGAGCGCTGGTGAGGCGCGGATGCCGACCGGCCGCATTTCCGTTGCGAGGCGCGTCGAGCCGGAACGCCCGAGGCTGCCCTTCAGCACCGGTGAGCTGTCCCAGCTGGACGAGGCGATGGCTGTGGCGAGCCGCAGCACCGGACTGGAGTTCGCCGTCTACCTCGGCGACCTCGGTGAGGACACCCGCAAGCAGGCCGAGGAGCTGCACGCCAACCTCGGCTCGCAGGCGCCGGACGGCGTCCTGATCGCGGTGTCCCCGGGGCAGCGCAAGTTCGAGATCGTGACCGGTGAAGAGGCCTTCCGCCGCATCCCGGACCGCAGCTGCCAGCTGGCCGCCATGAGCATGGTCGCTTCCTTCAAGGAGGACGAGCTCATCGACGGTCTCGTCAGCGCCGTGCGCATGCTGGCCGATGCCGCGGGCACGTCCTTCAAGAAGCAGTCCGGCCACCACTGACCCGCAGCGCGAAAGCCGCCCCGGCCCATCAGGACCGGGGCGGCTTCGCGTCTCCCGGACGAGTCGCGGAGGGGGCGATCGCTCCCGCGAACTGGTCGCGGGAGCGATCTGACGTGCGGGTCAGGAGCGGTCGAAGCCCCTGGCGGCGAGAGCGCGGACGATGCCCGCGCGCCCCTCGGAGACCAGCCTGCGCAGTGCGGTGGGCCGCTCGCTGGCCAGCCACGCGTCGGCGGCGGCGACGGTCTCGTCGGTGACCGCCCAGGACGGGAACAGCCCGATCACCGTCGGCTGAGCCCGCTCGCTGGAGCGGCGCTGCCAGACCTCGTCGATCGACTCGAAGTACCGCTGCACGTACGGCGCCAGCAGCTCGCGCTGGGCGGGGTGCTGGAAACCGGCGATGATCGCGTCGCTGACCGCGTTCGGCAGCTGGTCGTCGTGGACGGCGCGCTGCCAGGCCTTCTCCTTCGCCCCCGCGGTGGGGATGAGGGCGCGGGCCCGCTCGGCGCGGCGGCGGCCGGTCGCGGTCTGGTCGGACTCCAGCTCCGCGTCGATCTCCGCTTCACCGGCCGCGCCGTGCGCGACCAGGGCCTGCAGCAGGCCCCAGCGCAGATCGGTGTCGACCGTCAGGCCCTCCAGCGGAGCCGAGCCGTCCAGCCAGCCGCGCAGCTCGTCGACCTGCTCGTCGGACAGCACCGAACCGGTCAGCGAGTTGACGAACGCGAGCTGGTGGTCGGAGCCCGGCTCGGCAGCCCGTGCCAGCTCAAACAGCCGCGAGCTGAACCGCTTCCACCCCTCCGGCTGCCAGGACGGGTCGGCGTAGGAGGCGAGCGCGGTCTGCGTCTGCAGCAGGACCCGCTGCACCACGCCGATCTGGCTCTCCGCGCCGATGCCGCTCTCCGCCGAGGCGCCCAGCACCAGGGTCACGAAGTCGCGGGCCTTGAGCTCCGCTTCGCGGGTCATCTCCCAGGCGGTCGACCAGCACAGCGCACGCGGCAGCGACTCGTCGATGTGGCCGATCCGGTCCACCAGGGTGGCCAGCGACTCCGGGTCGAAGCGCAGCGAGCAGTAGGTCAGGTCGTCGTCGTTGACCAGCACCAGCTTGCCGCGGTGCACGCCGACCAGGTCCGGGACGTCGGTGACCTCGCCCGTGACGTCGAGCTCGACCCGGTGCTTGCGCACCAGCTTGCCGCCCTCGTCGTCGTAGATGCCGATCGCCAGGCGGTGGGTGCGGTGCTCACCGGCACCCGGCCGCGCGCCGCTCTGCACCACCGAGAACTGGGTGAAGCGGCCCTCGTCGTCGGTGCTGAAGCGCGGGCGCAGCATGTTCAGGCCCGTGGTCTCCAGCCACTGCGCGCTCCACCAGGACAGGTCCCGTCCGGAGGCCTCCTCCAGCGCCTTGAGCAGGTCGTCGAGGGTGGCGTTGCTCCACGCGTGCCGGTCGAAGTAGACCCGCAGACCGGCGAGGAAGTTGTCCAGACCGACGTAGGCCACCAGCTGCTTGAGCACCGAGGCGCCCTTGGCGTAGGTGATGCCGTCGAAGTTGACCTCGACGGCCTGCAGGTCCGGGATGTCCGCGGCCACCGGGTGGGTGGAGGGCAGCTGGTCCTGGCGGTAGGCCCACGACTTCTCGACGCTGGCGAAGGTCGTCCACGCGGCGTCGTACTCGGTGGCGCCGACCTGCGCGAGCACGCTGGCCCAGGTCGCGAAGGACTCGTTGAGCCACAGGTCGTTCCACCAGCGCATGGTGACCAGGTCGCCGAACCACATGTGCGCCATCTCGTGCAGCACGGTCTCGGCGCGGCGCTCGTAGAGGTAGCTGGTGACCTTCGACCGGAACACGTAGTCCTCGAGGAAGGTCACGCAGCCGACGTTCTCCATGGCGCCCGCGTTGAACTCGGGCACGAAGCACTGGTCGTACTTGCCGAACGGGTAGGGAACGCCGAACGCCTTGTGGTAGAAGCCGAATCCCTGCTTGGTCTCGGTGAACAGGCGCTCCGCGTCGAGGTGCTCGGACAGCGAGGCGCGGCAGTAGATGCCCAGCGGGATCTCGTCCTGCCCGTCCTCGCCGGGGAAGGTGTCGCGCCACTCGGCGTAGGGGCCGGCCACCAGCGCCACCAGGTAGGTGGACATCGGCTGGGTGGTGTCGAAGGTGTGGCGCTTGCCCTCGGCGGTGTCGGTGACCTGGCCCGCCGCGTTGGAGATGACCTTCCAGCTGCCCGGTGCGTCCACCGTGATCTGGTAGGTCGCCTTCAGGTCGGGCTGGTCGAAGCAGGTGAACATCCGCTTAGCGTCGGCGGTCTCGAACTGGCTGTAGAGGTAGACCGCGCCGTCGACGGGGTCGATGAAGCGGTGCAGGCCTTCACCTGTGTTGGTGTAGGAGCAGTCGGCGCGCACCACGAGTTCGTTCTCGGCGGCCAGACCGGGCAGGCGGATTCCGGTGGACTCATCGTAGTCGGAGACGTCGAGCTCGACACCGTTGAGCACCGCGCCGTGCACCTCGTCGGCCATCAGGTCGATCCAGGTGTCGGCGCCGGTCTGGTTGCTGCGGAAGCGAACCGTGGTCGTGGAACCGAACGTCTCCACTTCCACACCGCCCGCGCCGGCGGAAAGATCCAGTTCGACCACATAGGACTGGACCTCCAGCAGCGCGGCGCGCTGCTCGGCCTGTTCGCGGGTGAGGTTCGGCGGTGCCACGGATCACCTCGTAGTTCGTAGGGGACGGATCACGGCCGGTTCGGATGCCCGGCGCAGGCATCAAATCACGTCCGGGCGGGCTCGCGCTCCTGGGCGTGCACCACCGTGATCGTCGGCGTGTCGGCACTCCCGGGAAGACAAACGGCCTCGTGCTCGTTACTACTCGAAGACGAGGTGCCCGGGACCGGGCACCAGGCAAGACCGACCGCTGGAGGCACGGATGACCACGGCTGCCCGCCCACGGGTGGACTTCTACTTCGACCCGGCGTGCCCGTTCGCCTGGGTGTCGTCGCGCTGGATCCTCGAGGTGGCCAAGGTCCGCGACATCGACCTGCACTTCCGGGTGATGAGCCTGGCCGTGCTCAACTCCGGCCGCGACCTCCCCGAGGAGTACCAGGAGCTGATGGCGAAGGCGTGGGGCCCGGTGCGGGTCTGCATCGCCGCCGCTAAGCACCACGGCGACGAGGTCCTGGAACCGCTGTACACGGCGATGGGCACGCGCCTGCACGATCGCGCGAACAAGGACTTCACGCAGGTCATCGAGGAGTCGCTGGCCGAGGCCGGCCTGCCCGCCGAGCTCGCCGAAGCCGCCACCAGCACCGAGTACGACGAGGAGCTGCGCGCCAGCCACCACGCGGGGATGGACCCGGTCGGTGACGAGGTGGGAACACCGACCCTGCACGTCGACGGCGTCGCCTTCTTCGGGCCGGTGATCACCCGCGTCCCCAAGGGCGAGGAGGCCGCGAAGATCTTCGACGGCGCGGTCGCCATGGCGAGCTACCCGTACTTCTTCGAGCTCAAGCGCAGCCGCACCGAGAGCCCGCAGTTCGACTACTGATGCGCGGCTGGTGGGAAAATTCCGACTGTTCCCACAATTTTCCCGAATGACCGCGATGACCTGCGGAAATGCCTGCGCCATCAGTTTTTCCCGGTCATCCCAGTTCACGACCGTCCACAGAGGCCGAAGTCGTTCGACGGCTTCGGCCTCTGCGGCGACCGATGGCCCGGGGTGGATCAAGCCGGTTGCGCGGCTCGGTGCAAACCGGACATCACCTCGGCGACCGGGCGGTCATCGCGCAGGTCCCACAACGACGCGACGATGCCCGCCGCTCGGTCTGCTCCCACGGCCCGCTCGGCGTTGCCGGTGAACTTGGCGGCCAGCTCGTCGGCCGACAGCGGTCGTTGAGGCCCGCCCCGGTTCTCCCGGACCCGCTCGGTCACCGAAGTGCCGTCGGTCAGCTCGGCGGTGAGGACCGCCGGGAACTGGCGCGGGAACCCGGCCGTCGCCTCGTCGTCGGCGACCACCCGCACCCGCTGCGCGAGGTCCAGCCGCCGCGGGTCGGCCGCGGCGGCGTCGGTGAAGTCCTCGTGGAACACGCCCAGCCCCCCGCCGCCGAGCAGCGCGGCGGCCACGGTGTAAGGCCCGGAGAACGCCGCGTGGTAGCCGGATCGGGGGTGCCGCTTCTCCTCCGCGGGCTCCGCGATCGTGCGCAGGACCGGTGCGGGCACCCCGAGCACCAGCTCGCGGACCTGCTCGGCGATGACCCCGCGCTCGCGCATCCGCAGCGCCGCGTCCACGCCTGCGTGCGTGAAGTGGTTGCACGGGTAGGGCTTGAAGAAGACCCCGGGCGTTTCCCAGTCCTCTCCGAGACCGTCGGTGACCCGTTCCGGGTGCACGCGCTCACCGCAGAACGCGCGCAGGAACCCGAACCGGCCCTCGATCACCGTCGGTGGCCCGGTCAGGCCGTGCCGTGCGAGGTCGGCGGCGGCGACACCCGCGTGCGCGGCCCAGCCGCAGTGCACCCGCTTGATGGTGCCGCCGGTGCGGTTGGCCTCGATGACCCCGGCTCCCATGCTCGCGGCGATGCCGATGACCGAGGTCAGCCGCTCGGCGTCGAGCCCCTGCAGCATGCCCGAGGCGACGGCCGCGCCCACCGCGCCGCAGATCGCGGTCGCGTGCTGGCCGTGCTCGAAGAACACCGAGTTGCCCAGGTCCTCGTCGTAGCCGGCCATGCCCAGGCGGCAGGTCACCTCGATGCCCATCGCCGCCGCCGCCAGCAGCGACCGGCCACCGGCACCGGTGCGCTCGGCGGTGGCCAGAGCCGCCGGGACCACCGCCGCCGACGGGTGCAGCACCGAGGGCAGGTGCGTGTCATCGAAGTCGAGGCTGTGCGCGAGGGTGCCGTTGACCAGGGCTGCCGAGGGCGCTGGAACCCGTTGCGCCAGGCCGATTCCGGTCGACTCCGGGGTGCCGGACCACTCCGCGGCCACCGCTCCGGCGATCCGGGCGGGTTCCTCGCGGGTGGCGGCCAGCGAGTTGCCGACGACGTCGACGATCCGCCGGACCAGGTCGTCGGCTAGGCGGTCGTCGATGCCCTCGGTGGCCAGCCGGGCACCGACGTCGCCGATCCGCTGCGCGGGAGTCGTCATGCCGGGACCACCGCCAGTGGGCGGACCGGGGCTCCGGTGGCACCGACGACGCGCAGCGGCGCGAACACGGCGAGGAATTCGCCCAGTCCCGCTTCGGCGGCGTCCTCGCACGCCATGTGCTCGACGATGTGGATGCCGTGGTCGACCAGCAGCACCCGGTGGACCGGCAGCACGCGGTGGCCCGCCCCGGCCGGGATCTGCTCGTAGGCGGTGGTGTCGGTGCCGGTCGCGACGATGCCCCGCTCGGCGAGCCAGTGCGCGCCCTCCACCGTCATGCCGGGGACGCCGGTCTCCTTGCCGACGTAGGCCTGCGGGTCGCCGAACAACCTGCCCCAGCCGGTCCGCACCACGGCAACGTCGCCCGCGCCGGGCTCCGCTCCGGCGCGCTCGGCGGCCCGCTCCAGGTCCTCGGCCGTCACGCCGTAGCCGGGTTCGAGCACCTCCACCCCGCGGGCAGCGGCGACGTCGAGGAAGACGCCCCTGGTGACCATCGGGGGGATGGTCTCGGCGCCGTGCACCGAGTGCTTCCCGCCGCGCTGGGACTCGGCGGCGTCGACGCCGCCGTGCAGCAGGCCGTCGTGGCTGACGTGGGCGAGCGCGTCGACGTGGGTGCCGGTGTGCCCGCCGGTGACGATGACCTCGTTGGACGCCGAGCCGCCGTCGGGGCGGACCGCGTCGCCGTGCCTGCGCTCCAGGGTCATCCGGAACCCGGGGTGGTTCGGCGATCCCGCCATCCCGGTGTAGAGCGGGTGGCCGAGCTCGATCACCCGCGTCCCGGCGCGGACTGCGGCGAGCAGGTCGGGGCCTGCGGCGGTGGGGCTGGTCACGCGTTGCTCCTTCCCGGCCTGGCTCCGGCCGGTTCGTCGTGATCGTCAGGGATGTCGTCGAGCGCGTTGGCGAGTTCGGTGACCCATCGGGCACCGGCGACGACGGCCGGGTCGACGAAGCGGCCTCGGTCGTCGACCCACGCCGAGGAGTCGCCCGCGACGTCGAGGGAGCCGAGCAGGGTGCGGGCCCGCTCGACCTCGTCGCGGTCCGGGGTGAAGGCGCGGTGGACCGGTTCGATCTGCGCCGGGTGGATCACCGAGCGGCCGAAGAAACCCGCGTCGCGCAGCGCCGCGCTGTCCTCGGCGAGACCGGTGGTGTCGGACAGGTCCGTCCAGACGCTCGCGATCGGGCTGGGCAGTCCGGCCGCGCGGTTCGCGGTGACGATCCGGGCCCGGCCCCACGCCAGCTCGCGGCGATCGCGGATCCGCAGGTCGGCGGCCAGGTCCGTCTCGCCGGGCGAGACGCCGACGACCAGCGGGTGGCACTCGGCGAGCTCGAAGGCCTGGCGCAGGCCGCGGGCGCTCTCGATCAGCAGGTGCAGCGGGAGACCGGTCCGCTCGGCGATCGCGACGACGGTCGCGGGGTCTTCCGCCTTGGGGACGCGCAGGCCCGCGGCGCCGCTGCCCGTCAGCTCGGCCGCGTCTCCGTCGGCCCAGCCGGTGTCGGCGCCGTTGATGCGGACCCAGACCTCACCGGGCCGGGACGCGCAGATCGCCCGGGCGGATTCCCTCGCCTGCTCCTTGTGCGCGGGAGGAACCGCGTCCTCCAGGTCCACCACTACGGCGTCGGCGGGCCCGTCGAGCGCCTTGCGAACGAGGTCCGCGCGGTGACCGGGTGCGTAGAGCCAACTGCGGGACAGGCCGATGGTGGTCACGGGCAGGCCGCCTCTCCGCGATCGTCTGCGGTCGCATCCGCTTGCTGGTGGCCGGGTTTCACACGACCCCCTGCTCCCGGAGCCGGTGCAGCTCCTCGGCGTCCACTCCGAGCTCGCCCATGACCTCGGCGGTGTGCGCGCCCAGCCGGGGTCCGGTGGTGCGCACCGAGCCGGGGGTCTCCGACAGCCGGAACGGGGTGTTCTGGAAGCGGACCGGGCCGAGCTCGTCGTCGTCGATCGTCACGATGCTGCCCAGCGCGTTGAAGTGCGGATCGGCGAGCACGTCGGCGGCGGTGTAGATCGGCGCGACCGCGGCTTCGGCCTTCTCGAAGGCCTCCACGACCTCGTCCCGGTCGCGGGCGGCGATCCAGGACCCGACGGCGGCGTCGAGCTCCTCGACGTGCTCGGCGCGGCTGGCTCCGCTGGCGAACCAGGGTTCGTCGATCAGCTCGGGAGCCCCGACCAGCCGCATCACCCGCTCGGCGATGGAGTGCGCGCTGGTGGACACGGCCACCCACTGGCCGTCGGCGCAGCGGTAGGTGTTGCGCGGGGCGTTGTTGGTGGAGCGGTTGCCGGTGCGCGGCTGCAGGACGCCGAGCTGGTCGTAGGCGATCAGGCCGGGGCCCAGCAGGTGCAGCAGCGGTTCGATGATCGCGGTGTCCAGCACCTGCCCGCGGCCCGTGGTCTCGCGGGCGCGCAGCGCGGTCATGATGCCGAACGCCGTGGTCAGCGCGGCAACGCCGTCTGCGAGGCCGAACGGCGGCAGCGTGGGCGGGCCGTCGGGTTCACCGGTCATGGCGGCGAACCCGCTCATCGCCTCGGCCAGCGTCCCGAAGCCGGGTCGGCTGGCGTAGGGCCCGGTCTGGCCGAACCCGGTCACCCGCGCCAGGACCAGGCGGGGGTTGCGGGCGGAGAGCTCCTCCCAGCCCAGCCCCCAGCGCTCCAGCGTTCCGGGGCGGAAGTTCTCGATCACCACGTCCGCGTCGGAGGCGAGGTCGAGGAACAGCTCCCGTCCGCGCGGGGTGGACAGCACCAGCGTGATCGCGCGCTTGTTGCGCGCCAGCATCTTCCACCAGAGCCCGACGCCGTCCTTCTGCGCGCCGTGGGTGCGGGCCGGGTCGCCTCTCGGGTGCTCGATCTTGATGACGTCGGCGCCCTGGTCGCCGAGGAGGGTGGCGGCCAGCGGGCCTGCGAACAGGGTGGAGGCGTCGAGGACCTTCAACCCCTCCAGCGCAGCCGGGTGGTCGTGGCTCATGGCGTCCTTCCGGTGGAGGTGGGGACGGCCCGCGCGGGTGCGGTGCCGCCGAGCTGAGCGGTGATCCGGTCGGCGGTCTCGATCAGCTCCGGGGCGGTGGCGGCGACGAACTCCTCGGTGACCCGGAATCGCGGACCGCACACCGAGACCGCGCCGACGAGGCCGCCGGGCCCGAAGACGGGCACGGCGACGGAACCCGCGTCGCCCTGGCGCTCGCCCGCGGAGGCCCCGTAGCCGCGGTCGCGGATCTCGGCGAGCTCGGCGCGCAGCGCTTCGGGGTCGGTGGGGGTGGCCGGGGTGAGCGCGGTCAGTTCGCCGGCGAGAACCCGGTCGACCTCGTCGGGGTCGGAGTGGGCGAGCATGCACTTGCCCGACGAGCCGGCGTGCAGCGGGAACCGCCTGCCGAGCTCCACCGACATGGTGATCTCGTGGTTGCCGACGACCTGGTCGAGGTAGACGCGCCCGCCGTGGACCTTCGCGCTGATCGTGACTGTCTCGTGCAGCCGGTCCCGCAGCTCGGCCAGGTAGGGGAGAGCCGCGGCACGCACGTCCGAGTCGCGCAGCGCTCGGCTGCCCAGGGCGGCGGCCGCGGGCCCTAGCCGGTACTCGCGGCTGTCGGGGTCGTAGGCGATGAGGTTCCGGCTGGTCAGGGACTGCAGGATGCGGTGCACGACGGCCTTGGACAGGTCGAGCTCGCGCGACACCCGGCTCACGCCGAGCGTCGGCGGTCCGTAGGTGAACAACAGCAGGACGTCGGCCACCCGTTCGGTCGCCCCGGTCCCCGTCGATTCCGCCACGCGGTCCTCCTCATGCGCCGTACGTACCGCTGGACGGAACAAGAATGTGGCCCTGTTCAGCGGCCTGTCAAGAAGTTTCGCCGCACTTCTTGCATTTGAACAGTACACCTGGTGTTATCGACCTCACTGAACGGCCGGGCACGTTGTTCCGCTTAGCGGAACGAGATCGCCGGGCTGGGACGAGGAGGAACGATGACGTTCGACGTCGACCTGGTGGTCGCCGGAGCCGGAGGCGGGCTGACCGCCGCGATCCGCGCTGCCGAACTGGGTCTCGACGTGCTCGTGGTGGACTCCGATCCGAACTTCCGCCGCGGCAACAACACGTCGATGTCCACCGCGATGATTCCGGGGCCGGGCTCGCGCTTTCAGGTGGCGGCCGGGATCGACGACTCGCCTGAGCGGTTCGTCGCCGACATCGCGCGCAAGACCGGCGGCTCCGCCGATGCCCGCGTCGCGACGGCGCTGGCCGACGTCGGCGCGGAGCTCGTGGAATGGCTCGCCGACCACGTGGGCATGCCGATCGAGCTGCCGACCGACTTCACCTACCCCGGGCACTCCGAGCCCAGGGTGCACAGCCTGCCCGGCAGGCACGGATCGGCGCTGCTGCGCCACCTCGTCGACGCCGCGGAGCGAAGCGAGCAGGTCGACCTGATGGTTCCCGCGAGGCTGACGGGTGTCGTCACCGGGCCGGGCGGCGTGGTCGCGACCGTCGAAACCCCGGGCGGTGGACGGGAGGAGATCACCGCGCACGCGGTGCTGCTGGCCACCAACGGCTACGGCGCGGACGCCGAGCTGGTGGCCGCGCACCTGCCCGAGATCGCCGGTGCGCACTACCACGGCGGCGAGCACTCCAGGGGTGACGCGCTGCGGATCGGTCGTGAACTCGGTGCCGCGACGGGGTTCCTGGACGCCTACCAGGGTCACGCCGCGCTCTCGGCGTCCGCGCGAACCCTGGTGACCTGGACCGCGGTGATGCACGGCGGAGCCGTCGTCGACCTCGAAGGACGCCGGTTCGGCGACGAGACCACCGGCTACTCCGAATACGCGGCCGCGCTGGCCGCCCGTCCCGGCGGGCGCGGCTGGCTGGTGTTCGACGAGCGGATCGACGGGCTGTGCCGTGCTTTCGGCGACTACCAGGACGTCCTGGCGGCCGGAGCGGTGCGCACCGCGAACTCGGCTCCCGACCTGGCGGCGGCGATCGGAGTTCCGGCGGAAGCGCTGGAATCCGAGCTCGACGCGCTGGCCGGGGTCGCCGAGGGGGAGGAACCCGACCGGTTCGGCCGGACCGCCGCCCGAGCGCTCGTCGCACCGCTGCACGCCGTCGAGATCATCCCCGCGCTGTTCCACACCCAAGGCGGGCTGCTCGTAGACGAGCACGCCCGCGTCCTCGACGCCGCTGGTGAGCCCGTTCCCGGGCTCTACGCCTCCGGTGGCGCGGCGGCCGGGATCTCCGGCCACGGCGCCGCCGGCTACCTGGCGGGCAACGGCCTGCTGCCGGCGCTGGGCCTCGCTTACCTCGCCGCCGGGCACCTCGCCCGGTCGGTCGCCGCCACACCCCCACTCACTCCGGAAGGTGCACGATGACCCGCCCCGACCTGATCATCCGCGACGTCCGCGTGGTCCGCCCCGGCGGCGGCGAGCCCGTCGCCGCCGACATCGCCGTCACCGGCGGCGTCGTCTCCGAAGTCGGCCCCGGACTGGCCGTCCCGGAGAGCACCGAGGTGCACGAGGGGCGCGGGCTGCTCGCGTTCCCCGGGGTCGTCGACGCCCACCAGCACTGGGGCATCTACAACGCGCTGTCCGACGACACCGCCACGGAGAGCCGGGCGTGCGCGCAGGGCGGCGTCACGACCTCGCTGACCTACATGCGTACCGGGCAGTACTACCTCAACCGGGGCGGCCCCTACTCCGAGGTCTTCCCGGAGGTGCTCGCCGCTGCCGACGGGAAGTCCTACGTGGACTACGCGTTCCACCTGGCGCCCATGCAGTCCTCGCACATCGACGAGATCCCTTCGCTGGTGCGCGACCACGGCGTGACGTCGTTCAAGATCTTCATGTTCTACGGGAGTCACGGCCTGCACGGACGTTCCACCGATCAGAGCGACTTCCTGATGATCCCGGAGGGCGAGCGCTACGACATCGCGCACTTCGAGTTCGTGATGCGCGGCATCCAGGCCGCCCGCGAGGCGAACCCGGACATCGCCGACCAGATCTCGCTGTCCCTGCACTGCGAGACGGCCGAGATCATGACCGCCTACACGCGGCTGGTCGAGGAGGAGGGCTCGCTGTCCGGGCTGGAGGCCTACAGCGCCTCGCGCCCGCCGCACTCCGAGGGCCTGGCGGTGACCATCGCCTCCTACCTCGCGCACGAGACCGGTCTGCCCACCATCAACCTGCTGCACCTGTCGTCGGCGAAGGCGATGGAGGCCGCGATGCTGATGGCCAAGACCTTCCCGCACGTCGACTTCCGGCGGGAGGTCACCATCGGGCACCTGCTCGCGGACGTCACCACGGCCGACGGGGTCGGCGGCAAGGTCAACCCGCCGCTGCGTCCGAGGGCCGACGTCGAGAAGCTCTGGGAGCACCTGCTCGCCGGTGACGTCAGCTGGGTCGTGTCCGACCACGCCTGCTGCCGCGAGGAGAAGAAGTTCGGCGAGCAGCCCGACGACGTGTTCTCGGCGAAGTCCGGGTTCGGCGGGACCGAATACCTCCTGCCCGGTCTCGTCGGTGAGGGCCGCAAGCGCGGCCTGCCGATGTCGACCGTCGCCGAACTCGTGTCGACCAACCCGGCCCGCAGGCTCGGCCTTCCCACGAAGGGCGACATCGCACCGGGTTTCGACGCCGACATCGCGCTGGTGGACCCGGACCGCTCCTTCGTGGTGGATCCGGCGGACTCCGAATCCACCCAGGAGTACACGCCCTTCCGCGGCATGGAGATCGGGTCGACGGTCGAGACGACGTTCCTCCGGGGACAGCGCATCTTCGACGACGGCGAGGTGCGCGGCGAACCGCGAGGCACCTACCTGCACCGCCCGACCGGGCGCTGATCCCGGGAGGTTTTCATGAAAACTTCCCCACCCCACGAACTCCCACCCCAAGAACCCCCACCTCACGAACCCCTACACACGAGCCGAGGCCCGAGCCCGGAGCCGTGCCAGGTTCCGCCACCGGCACCGCCCAGCAGAGCAAGAGACGGTCTTTAGCCAAGGGAATCCAACATGAGCACACGGTTCCGCTTCGTGACGCTGGGGCTGGTCGTCAGCCTCATCGTCATCAACTACATCGACCGCAGCGCGGTCTCCTACGCGGTCGAACCGCTGGAGGCGGCCTTCGGGATCACCACCGCGCAGTACGGGATCATCAGTTCGGTCTTCTCCGTCGGCTACATGGTCGCGGCGTTCCTGTCCGGGCCGCTGGTGGACCGGTTCGGGTGCCGCCGCGTGCTGCTGACCGCGGTCGCGCTGTTCTCGGTCACGACGGCGCTGATCCCCGTCGCCGGGTCCTTCGCCGGCCTGCTGATCATCCGGCTGCTGCTGGGGATCGGTGAGGCGCCGGCGTTCCCGGCGGCGACCAGGACCGTCAGCCGCTGGCTGCCGATCCGCGAGCGCGGTGTCGCCCTGGCGCTGTGCGGCGGTGTCGCGGTCTCCGGAAGCTTGCTGATCTCCGGACCGCTGCTGACCGGGCTGATGGAACTCGCGGGCTGGCGCGGGATGTTCTGGACGCTGGCGGTCTTCGGCGTCGTCTGGGCGGTCTTCGCGAGCTGGCTGCTGCGCGACCTGCCGCAGGAATCGCGGCGCGTGAACGCCGCTGAGCGCGAGCTGATCGCCGCTGACCAGGAGGCCGAGGCCGCTTCCGGTCGTGCGCCGGTGCGGTGGCGCCCGCTGCTGACCAACCGGAACCTGTGGGTCGTCGCGGGCGGGTACTTCGCGTGGGGCTTCATGTTCTGGGGCTTCATGTACTGGCTGCCGTCGTTCCTGTCCCAGGCCTACGGGCTCAGCGTCAAGCAGGCCGGCGCGTTCTCGATCGCGCCGTGGGCGTGCGGCATCGTGGGCGCGCTGGCGGGCGGTGTCATCGTCGACCGGGTCTACCGGCGCAGCCCGAGGATCCGCAGCAGGTTCGCGGTGATGGGCGTCGCGCTGCTGCTGGCCGGGTGCTCGCTGGTGCCGCTGGCGATCGCGCCGACCCTGACCGTGGCGCTGATCTCGATCTCGCTGGGCGTCGGCTTCGGCTTCATCACCGGCGGGATCTGGTGGGTCGCCTCCATCGACGCGGCTCCGGACCAGCCCGGCAGCGCGGCGGGGTTCGCCGACGCGGCGTTCGCTGCATCCGGGATCGTGGCGCCTTCGGTGATGGGCTTCATCGTGTCCAGCACGGGCAGCTTCACCAGCGGTTTCGTCGTGATGGCCGGGCTGGCGGTGGCCGGTGCGCTGCTGATGCTGCTGGTGCCGCGCGAGCGCGTCGAGCGCTCGGAATCCGCGACCGCCACGACCGGGGCGTGACCGTGGCCGAGCGGGGAACCCGGCAGGACCGCGTCCGCGGCGCGGTGCAACGCCTGGGCGAGTGGGCGGCCGAGCTGCGCTGGTCCGACGTCCCGGACGAGGTCCGGGAACGGGTGCTGACCGTGCTGGTCGACGCCGTGGCGGTCACCGCGCTCGGCTCGCGCGAACCCGCGCAGCGGGCGCTCGTCGACGCCTGGGACCCACCGGCCGGACCGGCGCCCCTGTTCGGGACCGGCCGGTCGGTCGCGGTCGACGCCGCCGCGTGGCTGAACGCCACGGCGTCGGTCCGGCTCGAACTCGACGACGGGCACCGCCTCGCGGGCGGACATCCTGCGGCGCACGGCTTTCCCGCCGTTCTCGCCCTGGCCTCGCGAGCGGCGACCACGGGCGCTGATCTGTGCAGTGCGCTGCTGGTCGCCTACGAGGTCGCCGCCCGGTTCGGTCGGGCCACCCGGCTCCGGCAGGGGACCCATCCGCACGGCAACTGGGGCGTGGCCGGTGCCGGTGCCGGTAGTGCCCGCGTCCTGGGGCTGGGCGGTGACGACGCGGCGGTCGCGATCGACGCCGCGAGCGGTCTGCCGATCGCGGGGCCGTTCTCCGCGGCCCTGGACGGGAACCCGGTTCGCGACGCCTGGGTGGGCGCGTCGAACCAGTCCGGTCTGGCCGCAGCGCGATTGGCCGCTTCCGGGACCGGGCACTTGACCGGGGTGGCCGCGGAGTCGCTCGGGGACCTGCTCGGCGTCCTCGACCCGGCCGCGCTCGGCGACGGCCTGGGGGAGCGCTGGGAAGTCCTCGGCGGCTACTTCAAGCAGCGCTCGTCCTGCTCGTTCACCCACGCCGCCGTCGACGCGGCGCTGTCGCTGCGGGAGCGCATCGACGGCGACGCGGGCGAGGTGCTGGTCGAGATCCACTCGCTGGGCGCCCAGCTCGACCGCACGCGGTGGCCGACGCCGCTCGCGGCGATGTTCTCGCTGCCGTTCGTCGTGGCCACAGCGCTGCTGCGGGGCCGCGTCGTGCCGGCCGACCTGTCGCGGGACGCGCTGGAGGACCCCGCCACGGCCGACCTCGCCCGGCGCATCACCGTGCGCGCAGCCCCCGATCTGGACGCCCGGCTCCCGGCGGAACGGCCGGTCCGGGTCACCGTGCGCACCCCCGGTGGAGAGCACGTCGAGGAGCGGCCGAACCCGGTTGGCGACGCCGCGCACCACCCGTTCACCGCTGAGGACCGGGTGCGCGTCCTCGGCGATCTGCTCGGAGCTCCCGAAGTGGTCGCCGCGGTGCGGGAGCACGTCACCGCGCTGCCCGACGCGGCCGACGCCGGAGAGCAGCTGCGCGCGCTCGGTTCGATCGCCCGCTTCCGATGAGGAGGAATCCCGTGCTCGTCCACGCCGTCACCCCGATCACCGTCGGACCCGAAGAAGTGGCCCGCCGCCAAGCTCGGTACGACGCGCTCGCCCCGGCTGGGATCCAGGTCGTGCTGACCGACCTGAACCCCGACGGTCCCCGCGCCCTCAACACCGCCGACGACGTGCGCCGCTCCGAGTCCCTGGTCGCCGAGGCCCTGGCGAGCGCTCCGGAGTGCGACGCGGTCCTCCCGGACTGCGTCCTGGACCCGGCGGTGCCCGAGGACGGCGGAACGTTGGGCGGCCGACCCGCGCTCGGCCTGCTGCGGCTGACCGCCGGTGCCGCGGTCGCCGTCGGCCACCGGGTCGGGGCGATCACCCGCAACGCCGCGATCGCCGCCGAACTCCGCGCCCGGATCTCCGCCTACGGCTGGGATTCCTCGTTCCACGAGGTGAGCGTGCTCGACCTGGGCGTCGAGGACATCACCGACCCCGCCCGCTGGTCGGCGGCCATGCGCCCCGCGCTGATCGACGCCCGCGACGCCGGGGTCACGGCCGTGGTCAACGGCTGCTCAGCCGTCGACACCGCCGAGCAGGAACCGCGCCTCCCGCTGGTCCTCGACCCGATCCGCACCGGCCTCGGAGTCCTCGGCGCCCTCGGCGGAGCAGCTGCTCGCTGAGCAGGCCGGGGGCCGCACCGAGCTGGAGCGGGTTCTCACTGCTGCGAGGGCATTTCGACGACCGCGCCCTCGACCTGCACGGCCGAGTCCCGGGCCCGGAGCGCCCGGGCGAGCTCGTCGCAGACGCGCGCGAGGACTTCGCGCTCCTCGGGCTCAGCGCGATCGACCTCCACGTTGCGCGCGGTGGCGTCGATGGCGATCACCGCAGCCCGGAGCTTGCGGCAGAGGCGCGCGTTCACCTGGCCCGTCCCAGGTCGGTCGTGATGGAGTCGGGCATGGGGACCGCCGCGAGCTCGTGGGCGAGCTCGTTGCAGCGGGCGCAGGTGCTCCAGAACCACGAGATCTCGTCGAACGAAGCCGTGATGCCTTCACCGCACAGCGCTTCGGCAGCAGCGCCCTCGGCGACGGGTTCGCGCGTGGCGTGACGTTGTCCGTCGCCAGGCGTCCAGCGGAACGGGAGCGGACTGTACATCGAGTGACCTCTCTGCCACGGGATGAGACCATGTGACCTCGGAGTCATGATTATGGCTCCGAGGCCACATGATCAATCGCTCGATCGAGCTGTTTGACCAGCACCTATGTCGATCTAGGATTTGGCGCATGCGCGGAGCCACAGAACGCAACACGCCGAAGGCGCGCCTTCTCGGTGCCGAGCTCCGCGACCTGCGCACGAAGGCGAAGATGACGGTCCGGGACCTCGGCGCCGAACTCGGCCTCGCGCAGGGAACGGTGTCCCGCTTCGAGCGCGGTGAACGCACCCCGGAAATCGCCTACGTGGCACGCCTCCTCGGCGTCCTCGGGGTGACGGGCGATCGCTACGACGAACTGATCGAGTTCGCGAAAACGGCATCAGAACCCAACCTGGTCGCTGACAGCCGCTCCGGAATGCACGCCCACCTGATCGAGCTCTCGGAATACGACCGAGCCGCGACCCGCACAACTCACGTGGCGCCCTTGGTGGTGCCGGGTCCGTTCCAGACGCGCGCTTACGCCACTCAGATCATGTCGTCGGTGGTGCCCGATGAGCGCGAGGTGCGGATCGAGATGCGGATGGCCCGACGCGAGGCGTTGCACTCCCAAAACCTGGCGGTTGGCTTGATCGCGGAACGCGTGCTGCGCGAAACGATGGGAAGCGAGGAGATCATGCTGGAACAGATCCAGCACCTGATGAATCTCGCGGAACGGCCGAACATCGAGATCAGGGTCATACCTTCGTCGGTCAGGACCTGGACCTTGGCGCACAACGGTTCGTTCATCCTGTACGAGTTCGCCAAGGCGGCGCCGACGATTCACCTTGAGCACTACCGAGGTCCGGTGTTCCTGTACGACGCCGCCGACGTCGAGGAGTACCGGGACGCACTGGATACGCTGGTGACTGCGGCCTTGAACCCCGTGGATTCCACGGATCTGATGGGCGACATCGCGAAGAAGCTGGAAGGGATCACCGGGTCATGAACTTACCGACGAACTGGCGAAAGTCGTCCCGCTCCAACCCCAACGACAGCTGCGTGGAGGTCGGGCGGCTCGGTGACTGCGCCGCTGTCCGGGACACCAAGGACCGCGAGGGCGGCTACGTCACGGCCGACCGGACGCAGTGGGCGAGTTTCCTCGACGCGGTGAAGTCCGACCGCTTCAGCAGCTGACCACGACAACGATGGCCCCCGAACCTGCGTAGGTCCGGGGCCACCGTGCTTCTGAGATGCGTCCTTGCCCAGATCGCGCTCGTGCGGCGATTTGGCCGGATGCGGATCAGGCCTGACCGGCGCCGGCGAGTTTTTGACGGAACCAGTCGGGCATGTGCTCGTCATCGCGGGGGAACATTTCCTGCTCCTTGCGGAAGCTTTCGAGCGGCGGGTTCCACGGGGGCTCGTTGTCCCGGTTGTAGTAGATCTCATAGGTATCGGGTGGGCTGATCCGGAAGAACGCGGTGTACCAGGTGCCGAGCCCTTCTTCGTACATGCCGACGCGCAGCCGCCAGAAGAGGTTGTCCACTTCCTGCGGGGGTTCCCAGGAGATGGCGGTTCCTTCCGCATCGGTAACGCCCACGCGGACCTCCACGTGACGGCCGACGCAGAGATATTCGATGGCGAGGAGCTGCCAATTCTCCGGGGCGCTGGCCACCACCACAGCGGCCAACTCGTCCAGCAGTTCCTTCTGCGCTTCCGGTTCCAGACTGCCGGGCTCTGTCATCGGGGTGCTCCTGTGTCCATCGCGATCGTGAGGTGAATGCTTGCCACCGACTGGCCGGCTGCGACCACGGTACCGGTGGACCGGGCCGAGTCAGACGGACCCGTCGTCCGGTCGGCGTCGCGCGTGCTCGCGCTCCGCGGCGGCGCCTTCGGCCAGCCTGTGCCGCAGCCAGGCGGGAATGTGCTGCTCATCGCGGGGAAAGCGGTCTTGGTCCAGCGTGAACACCGTCGGCGACACCGGCGTCCAGTGTGGATCATCGGTGTAGTTGAACACGAAAGCCGCTTCTTCATTCCGCTTCACCGTGATGCCTGCCGAGAACCACGTGCCTCGCCCCGGTTCGTACATGGCTGCCCGGAGCTGCTTCAGACGTGGCGCCGAGTCGGGTGGCGGAGGCATGAGGAGCGGTCCACCGGACAGCGTCGACCCCGTTACCTCTTCCTGGCAAATGGTGCTGCTCCCGCGGAACTCCAGATGGATCTCGGCCCAGTCCGGTGGTGCACCGGACACCAGCGCCTGGACAAGCTCATCGCGGACCAGGTCCGCATCCACCGCCGGTGCGGTCGGGTTGTGTTCAGGATTCGTCATCGTCCTCGCCGTAATCCCTCCACGGACCGTAGTTGAAGTCCGGGTCCGGCCGGTTTGGGAAGACCGACTGCATGTAGCGGGTGACACCGTGTTCGTCGGTCTCCAGCCAACGGTACGTCACGTTGGTCGGGATGCCGTCAGCCTCACGAGGCGCCAGCACCTCGATCCGATCGACCGTTGAGCCGCGTTCATGAGCGCTGGAGAGATAGTCCTCAAGATTGCGCCACGAGGCCCTGTTGGTCATGCCCTCCCGGTTGTGCCCGCTGTTGGATGCGGCCATCTGCGGGAACATGTTGATGTACTCACCGGGGCCTCCCGCTTCGTGGGCGGCCATGTGCCCACCGGCCCAGTGCCGGTGCGAATACTCTGCTCGGCCTTCGGCGCCTGCTTTGTTCTGCGACGTTTGGTCGCGGTCGTAGAACCTGTCGGGCAGCGCTGAAGGGGTGCCCTGGTAGTGCGGGGTACCGGACATCCGTTCGGTCTGGCCCCTGTCGTTGGTGTTGAAGGTCCAGTTGTTGTCCACCTGGTAGGCGGCGTTGGGCGCCGGACGGCGCAACTCGACGTTGCGGTGGCGGTTGTAACCGGGAGCGTCGGTGTCGATCTCCGCCCACTTGATCTTTCCGGACCCGTCGGTGAAGAAGCTTCCACGCCCGGCGACGTCGTAGCGAGTGTTCGGGGAAAGCTTGCCCTTCTCCGACAGCGAGCTCAGCGGTGTTTGGGGGCCGAGTCTGTTGAGCGGTTTCGGGTTCGACGGGTCTGGGATCGAGATCGGGCTACGCCCGTTCGGGTCGTCGGCCGGACGCGTGAAGGTCGAGTCGTCGGGCCGGTTCCACGTCGTGACCGGGTCCGGAACGGACGGTCGGTTACCGGCACCGGTGCCGTAGTGATCAGGCAGCGTGTTGGGCGAGAACGTCTGCAGCACATCGCGAGACGGCGGTGGGTCGAAGTCACCTGCGGCGTTCGTGGGAGCCGGGCCTTCGTCACCGGATCGATCCGGCTGGTCGTCGTCGGAGCGTGGCTTCTTGCCCGGAGGTTCGTCCGCCTCGTCGCGGCTGTTGGTGTCGCGCTTGCCTCGGGCCTCCGCGTCTTCCGGCCTCTGTCCCGGATCTTCGCCGTCGCGTGCCGGGTGGAAGCCGTCGTTGCTGGCCGGGGTGGTGGTGCCGTCGGGGTGGTGGGTGTCCCAGCCTCCGTTCGGGGGCCAGCCGGGGCGGCCGTCGGGGCCCATGTCGGAGGCGAAGACGCGGCCGTTGCCGTCGGTCCAGGCGAGGCCTCGGGGTGCGGTGACCGGGGTGCCGAGTTCGTTGGCGAGGTCTCGGGCCAAGCCGCTGGTTCCTGCGTCGCAGGAGAGGAGGCGGACCGGTTTGCTTCCGTCGAAGTTGGGGTCGCGGCGGAGCATGTCGGCGAATTCCTTCGCGCTGAAGGTGTTGTCGCCGACTCGGACGCGGCCGTCGGGTAACGCGTGGACGTCGACCGTGTGGTGGACGCCGTCGTCCGGGACCCGGTTGGCCAGGTCCTGCATGTTGGGGTCGTTGTGGAACGACGAGCCGGCCGGGGTGTCCTGGCGGGTCGACTCGGCTTCGCCGATCTGGTCCTGGCGCTCCGGCGTGCCCGGCTCCGCGTCGTGCGGCTGACCGGAATCGTCGTGGCCGTCCGGCTTTCCGTCGGATTCGCCGTGCGGGTCGGAGCCGTCGTTGTCCGGGCGCGAGCCGTTCGGGTCGTCGCCGTCGGGACGCTGGCCGTTGTCCTGGTTCGTCCCGTCCGAACGCTGGCCGTCGCCGTCCGGGTTCGTCCCGTCCGGGCGCTGACCAGGACCATCGGGACGCGGCGAGGTGCCATCGGGTCGCTGCGCCGAAGCGTCGGGCCGCTGACCAGGATCGTCCGGTCTCCGGCTCGGGCCGTCGGGACGTTGCCCGGGCCCGTCGGGCCGCTGCTGACCCGGTCGCGGTCCCGACGAATCCGGGCGCGGCGAAGTCGCATCCGGCCTCGGGGGAGTGGCGCTCGGGCCCTGCGGGTTGCGCTGCGGCGGGACACCGCCGTCGGGCCTGGTGCTCGGGCGGGAAGGAGCGTCGGGCGTCGCCTGACCCCGGGACGCGGTTGCCGGGCGGGACGAGTCCGGGCGAGGGCCCGCGTCGCCGCCCGCCGGGCGAGCCGCCGCACCGGGAGAACCGGACGTGCCGGTCCACCCGCTGCCGCTGCCCGGGCGGTTGCCTCCTGCGGAAGGTGTCGACCCACCGCCACCTGCACCGGGGGAACCTCCCATGCCGCCGCCCATCGCGCCGCCGCCACCACCGGCGGCCGGCTGGTCGGCGCGCGGTGCTGCTGGGGCGGGGCCGGCTGCTGGCGCGGCCGAAGCCGCTGGTGCCGCCGGAGCGTCCACGTTGGACGCGGACGTGCTCGCCGGCGTGCTCGGCGCGCGGTCGGAGTCGTTCGGCAGGGTGCCGCTGAACGAACCGGCGCCGGAGCCACCGGAATGCGAGCCCGAGGAAGACGATCCGCCGCCGCCCGCGTGGGCCGCGCCGGCACCGGAAGCGCCTCCGCCGCCGGATGATTCGCGCGAACCGGAGTCGCCCGAATCGGACGACCGCGTGGAAGCACCGCTGTCGCCGTTGGACTGAGACGAGCTGCCCGAGTCCGGAGAGGGCGAGTGCCCGCTGCTCGCGGTGGAACCGCCGTCGGACGGTGAGCTGTCCGCACCGGAACGGGAATCCGAGCTCGAAGAACCGCCCTCCGGCGCGCTGGACGGCGAGTCCGAGGACGACCGCACTTCCGGACCCGACGACCCCGCATCGGACGACGACCTGGAGTCCGAGCCACCGGAGCCCGAGCTGTCCGACGAGCTGGAGCTGCTGGACGACGGGCCGTCAGAGGAACTGGAAGAGGACGGGCCGTCTGAACCGCCGGCAGACGACGGGCCGTCCGAGGAGCGGGACGACGGGCTGTCCGAGCTGCTGGAAGACGACGGGCCGTCCGAGGAACCGCCGGAGGAACTCGCGCTCGATCCGCCCGAATCCGAAGAACCGCCGGAGTCCGAGGAACCCCCTGAACTCGAATCAGGCGACGAGCCACCCGAATCTCCGGAGGAGGAGCCGGAACTGGAGGGCCCGCTGTCGGACGAGGACGCCGACGAGCCCGAGTCCGATGATGTCGAGCCGCCCGAATCGGACGACGACGAGCTCGGCGGATCGGACGAGCTGCTGGAACTCGACGACGAACCCGAGTCCGACGACGAGCTGGAGGAATCACCGGAAGAGCTGGAGGAGCTGGAGGAATCGGAGGAGGAACTGGAATCGGAGGAAGAGCTGGACGAGCCGTTGCTCGACGAACCGCCGTCGGTGTCGGGCACGTCGATGCCACCGCCGCCGAAGTGGTCCTTGGCGCCACCGAGACCGCCCATGCCCGCGCCCGTGGCGCCGCCGGACATCGCGCCCGTGCCGACCTCTCCCCAGTCGACCTTGCCTTCCATGATCGCTTGCTCGGCGACGCTGCCCACCGCGCCTTCCGCGGCGCCGAGGGCACCTTCCTTCACGGCTTCCTTGCCGATGGACTTCGCGGCGCTCTCGGCGGCTTCACCGGCCGCCCCACCTGCGGCGTCGCCCGCCGCCCGGCCCGCTGCCGCACCCGCGTTGCCCGCGGCGTCCCCAGCCGCGTCGCCGACGGCGTCACCGGCGCCCTTGCCGAACGCCTTGCCCGCGCCCTCGAAGACGCCGCCCACGGCACCGCCGATGGCACCGCTGATCGCGGCTTCCTTGAACTTGCCGCCGTCGAGCCCGTCGCGGTTGCCCATGGCGATCTGCGTGCCCTGCACCGCGAACTCGATGGCCACGGACGTGGCGACCTCGATGGCGACGTTCTTGAGGATGCTGAAGACCAGCTGCTTGAAGATCTGCAGCACCACGGCGCGCGTGATGCCCTGAGCTGCGGCGACACCGGCCGTCGACGCGCCGAAGGTGACCGGTGCGGCGGCGAGCATCGCGGCGATCTGGATCGCCAGGGCGATCAGCGAGGCGATGATCGTCAGCTTGGTGTGCTCGACGTCCAGCGCCGCGTCGTCGCAGGCCTTGCCGAGCTTCTCGCACGCTTCCTTCAGCTTCGGCAGAGCGGAGTCACCGCTCGCGCCGATGTCCTTCCACAGCTTGGTGAAGGCTTCGCCGGTCTCACCCTCCATCGCGGAGTTGACCTGCTGCGCGCCTGCGTTGCCCGCGTCCTGGACGCTCGTGATGCCTTCGGCGGCGGTGCGCCACGCTTCGCCCATGCGACGCATCGCGTCTTCGTCACCTTCGGGCCAGGATTGACCGACGACGATCGGCAGCAGCCATTTGACCTCGTCGGGCATCTCGATGCTCAAGTGAAGTTCACTCCCTACCGAGGCATGTCCGAGCCGGCTTTGCCGATGCCGCCCGCGGAGTCGGTGTCGCCGGACTCCGTTTCGTCGGCGGTGGCCTTGAGGTTGTCGTCGATGTCGCCGAGCGCTTTGACGACCTTCTTCAAGGTGTCGAAGACGCTGTCGCGGCCCTTGGTGTAGTCGCCGCCGAACTCCTTGCCCGCCTCGTCGGCGCCCCAGCACTCGCCTTCGCCGTCCAAGGCGGATTTGAGGGTGCTGAGCACCTGGTCGAGGTCGTCGCCGGAGTCACCGATCTTCTTGCCGCCCGAGCGGATCTCCTCGGGCTCCATCCGCATCTTGCCGCTCATCGGCGGCCCCCTCGGCGGTTGCTCTCCCAGTCGTCGTCCCAGTCGTCGGGCCCGGTCCGCATCTGCGGCGCGGCGGCCGCGCGGCCCTGCTGGGACTCCTCGCTGCGGCGGCGCGCGCGTTCGGCCTCGGGGTCCGGCGGCTCGACCAGCGGTCCGCTGTTGATGAGTCCCTGCAGCGACGGCATGCCGGGGACCTCGGGCACGTTCGACACGTCGGCTTCCGCCGCGAAGGTGCTCTGCAGCTGCCGCTGGGCCGTCCCGGACGCCTCGCGGATCACGCTGGTGATGCTGCGCGCCAGCTTCTCCGGGTTGGTGCGCTCGAACGCCTTGTCCGACAGCCTGACTTCCTGCACGGTCCCGGTCGCGTCCACCCGCACGGTGACCATGCCGTCCTCGGACGAAGCCTCGAAGGTCTGCTGCGCGGCGGCTTCCTGCTTGTCCTGGATGTCCGCGGTCCGCTTGCGCAGGTCAGCGAGCATGTCGTCGATCTGGTTCCGCAAAGCGGCGTTCCGCGCGGCCTTCTCCTCGTGCCCGAAGTCATCCCGCCCAGACATCTCGGCTCCCACCCATCGCTGCTCGTCGAACCCACGGCGCCACCGGCGACCCGGCCCCGCCTCCCCAGAGACGGTCCGAAGGAGAATCTACTCGGTGCCGCACATGTCAGATTGACGTTGGTGCAGTCGAATCGGTGCCACGCCCAACCAGATTGACTCCATTTGGAGTAGTGTCGTGGCCGTTCAGTCGATGGCTGGTCTGCGGGTTGTTCCCGACGGCATCCAATTCGGGGCGTTCGTGCTCGGCGAAGCAAGGTTGAACGCAGTGGCTGTTGCGGGTGGCTTGATGGTCGAGTTCCGGTCGGATCAGGGGTTGATGCGAATCTCCGTGCCGGGCGGTAGGTCGTGGATCTGCGTCGCGATTGGGCCACGGATCCGCATCGCCTCGACGGCATTTTTCACCACGAGATTATCCAGGCTTACTTTTCCGCCGAATTCGAAGAACTTGCGGGGGACGAGGCGTTGATCGACATCGAGTGCGCCCTTGTTGTCTTGCCAAACTCGGGCGAGAGTGGCCGTTCCACGAGTATTCGGATTGCTCATCAGCCAAGACGCCCAAGAATCCAACGAATCGCCGATTCGCTCGGCTCGCGCGGTCTCCGGGTCGAACCGGACCACTTCGGAACCGTCCTTGATGGCGAATTGCATTCCTAGGACGTCCTGGCCGAAGCAGAAGTAGTCATCTGCCAAACCTTCGAAGGAGTCCTTCCAGGCCTCTCCGGTGTTCCAATAGGAAAGTTCCGGGCCGACGCCTTCCTCGCTGACCCGAAAGATCTGGACCCCTGCGTTGAAAGCGAAGAAGCCGTTCATCTCCGAGAGCAGCTCGCCGAGCTCCTGAAGGGGGGCATGGTCAGATCCGAAGTTGACGGCGACCTTCGGGCCGAGTGGCCCGCGGGCCGACTCCAGCAACGCCCGCGTACTTGGGCCAAGCATGGGATCTCCAAGGTCGATAAGCAGGTTGGATCAGGTTATCAGCACGAGTTCATGCTGCCTGGTGTCAAGGGGCCGATGGATTGGTGCTGCCGCCGGTGCGGAGGTGATCGGGTAACCCCCAGTCCGGGTTCGTGTCCGCGTCCGGTGGCTTCTCCACGATGACATTGACTTGCGTTCCATCGGGAAGCCCTTTGACGCCGTGATTCCACCAAGATGAGCCGGACGCCTGGTTGTCGGTCCCGGTGATGAGTCGAACGCTGGCGTATTCCGGAGCATCGTCGGTGCCTCGATTGCCGCCTTCGTACATCCGTGCCGGTGGGTATTCGTCCCGGTCAAGGCCGTGATCTGGGTTTCCGGCGCGGGCGTCCGGAATTTCCCCGGCAGCGACCTGCCGTTCAAACTCGTCCAGCGACTCGTCTCGGCGCGTGTTCTGGTGTTCTTTCTTGTCCGCGCTCTGATCGACGGACAGCTCGCTGGGGTGACCTTCGCCTTGTGCGTCGAAGATATGCCGCGCGGACTCCGGGTAACGCTCACCGTTGAGGTAGAGGTCGTAGGTGCCGTCGTCCTGGCGTACTCGCACCGAGCCTCTGCCGTTGAAGTCGACCCTTCCGTCGGCGTCACGCGGTGGCTCGTTTTGTCCCCGGTCCGCCGCGTCCTCCGGCCGTTGTCCTGGGTCTTCTCCGTCCTTGGAGGGGTGGAAGCCGTCTTCGCCGGCCGGGCTGTGGGTGCCGTCGGGGTGGTGGGTGTCCCAGCCGCCGTCCGGGGGCCAGGTGGGGCCTCCGTCGGGGGACGTGCTGGTGGAGAAGACGTTGCCGTTGCCGTCGGACCAGGCCCTGCCGTTCGGGGCGGTGACGTCGACGTCGAGGTTCCTGGCCAGGTCCCTGGCGAAGTCGGACGAGTCGCAGCTGAGCAGGCGGATCGGGCTCTCGCCGTCCCAGCCCGAGCGCCGCAGGACGTCGGCCAGCTCGTCCGGCGAGTAGTTCCGGTCGCCGATCCGCATGCCGTCCGGGCCGTGGTGGGCGTCGACGGTGAAGTGCTTCCCGTCGTGGGGCACCCGGTCGGCCAGGTCCTGCATGTTCGGGTCGTCGTGACCCGACATGCCCGCGTCGGTGTCGTGCGAGTTGCTGACGCCGTCGTCGATCTTCTGCTCGTACTCGGGTGTACCCGGCTCCGGCTCGTCGCCATCGGGGGCGTGGGAGTCGTGGTCCCGGGTCTTGTCCGGGGCGTCCGGTTCGGACTGCGACTCGGGTCCGTTCTTCGGCTCCTCGGGCGAGTCTGTGTCCGGCTTCCTGGAGCCCGGATCCGCGCCGGCGTCCGGGGACTTCTGCGACTCCGGAACCTTGCTCGTCTCCGGCGGTTTCGACGTGCCGGGGCCGCCTCCGTCAGGCGACTTCGGCGGACCGCTCGGGCCGCCGGGCTGCGACGGTCCGGGGGAACCGGGCCGAGACGGGGCGTCCGGTCCGCCGCGAGGAGGAGCGCTCGGACCGGTGCTGCTCGCGTCCCGCGGTCGCGGCGGACCGTCCGGAGTGGACGGTGGGCGTCCCGCTGCGCCGGGGTTGCCGGGAGTTCCGGTCCAGCCACTGCCGGTGGGACGACCCGCGCCGCTCGGGCTGCCACCGCTCGGGCCCGCACCACCTGGGCTTCCGCCCGTGCCGCCCATCGCGCCGCCCGCCGGGGGAGCGGAGCCACCGGGCTGGTTCGGTTGCGCGGTGCCCGGCGGCGGCGAGGTCGGGGATTGGCTCGCCGGGGCGGCCGGTGCGTCCACGTTGGACGCAGTGGTGCTCGCCGGTGCACTCGGTGTGGACGGCGAATGCATTCCGCCGCTGGGAGTTCCGCCACCGCTCGGAGACCCGCCGCTGGTCCCGGACCCGCCGGAGGGGCCGGTGTCGGTTCCGCTGCCGCTGGACGAGCTGGAACTCCCGCCGGGCGAGTCGCCGGAATCGGGGCTGGAGGACCCGTGGGGAGAGCTGCCCAGGTCACCGGACATGGTCGTGTTGCTGCTGCTCGGTGAGGGGCCGTTGCCGGGCGAGTCGGGTCCGGAACCGCTCGACGAGCTGCTGGGCGCACCGCCACCCGGGTTCGCGTCGGCGGACGACCCGCCGGATGGGCTGCTCGACCCGGGATCCTCCGACGACGACCCGCCGTGGGAGCTGGAACCCTCCGGTGCGGAGGTGGAACCGCTGCTGGGCGAGCTCGACCCGCCCGAATCGGTGCTCGCGCTCGATGAGGTGCCGTCGGAGGTGGAGCTCGACGACCCGGTGGCCGAACCGCCGTCCGCGCCGGAGCTCGGCGAGCCGCCGCTGTCGGGGCTCGAACCGCTGCTCCCGGTGTTGCCCGAGCCCGACCCGTTGCCGGAGGACGAGCTGCTCGTGCTCGATCCGGAACGATCGCCGGTGCTCGGTCCGGAGTCGGATCCGTTGCTCGAATCCGGGCTCGAACCGCCGTTCTCGGACCCGGAGCCGTTCCCGGAACTCGACCCGTTGCCGGTGTCCGAGCCGGATCCGCTGCTGGAGCTCGACGATCCGGGCCCGCTGTCGCCGTCCGGGCCGGATGCACCGCTGGAGCCGCCACCGTCCGGTCCGCCGCCGTACTTGGCGTTGTGCTTGCCGACGACGTTGGTGCCGAAGGTGTCGTCGACCTTCTTCCACACCTTCTCCGGCAGCGCGCCCCCGCCGCCCATCAGCTTCTTGAGGATCTTGCCGATGATCTCGATCGCCTTGCCGATCATCGGCGTGACGCGCTTGATCGTGTCGATCAGGGCGGTGACCTTGTCGCCGATCAGCTTGGTCACCTTGGCGACCTTCGCGGCCACCTGCCCGACGATGACCGGGGTCGCCAGCCCGAAGGAGCACACCGCTTCGAGCGCGTAGGTGATGATCGCCGAGATCGTCTCGGAAACGAGGTCGCGGACGAACTCCCGGACGAACGACACGACCTCGCCCATGATCGTGACGACCGAGCTCATCGTGCTGGCCATCTCGCCGGCCGCGGCGATCGCGTCGGCCTTCTCCGCGGCGTGCTTGCGGTAGGCGTCGCCCGCCTGGCCGGTCCACTCGGCCGTGCCGCTCTTGACCGCGTTGTTGAACTCCTCGACCGCGGCCTTGACCGACTCGGAGACCTTCCCCCAGGTCTGCCCGTAGGCCTTGACGCCGTCGGGGTCGCCCGCGAACCAGTCCAGCGCTTCCTTGAGCGGCTCGACGTGCTCCATCAACCAGGACAGCCCGTAGGAGATCAGCGTGCCGATCGGGTCCACCGCCATGCTGACGGCTTCCATCGCCAGACCGGCCGCGCCCAACCCGGCGGACACCCAGTTGCCCTCGCTGATGCCCGAGTAGAGGTCGTAGCCCGATTCGGCCAGGCCCACGCCCTTGATCGCGTCGGGTGCCTCGTTGGGGTCTTTCTGGAGCGTGTCCTCGGTGACGACCAGGTCGTTCTCGGCCATCAGGACACCTCGATCGCGCCGATCGCGGCGCTCTGGGCGTCATCGACGGCCTGGTACTCCTCCGCCGTGGCCCGGACGTCCTCGGCGATCTTCTCCAGCGACTCGACCGCCTTCTTCAGCGCGTCGACGCCGTTCTCCTCGAACGGCTGCAGCAGCATCGCGAACGGCTGGCAGAGGATGCCGTAGGCGTCGTCGTTCATCGTCACCTGCTGCGCGGCGTCCGCCGCCTGCGTCATCTGATCGGCGACGCCGTCCACCGCGGACGAGTGCGCGCGCAGGTTCTCCGTGACGACGTTCATCTGATCGGCCATCGTCTGCTCCCCTCAGTGCAGACCTCAGCGCAGGAAGGAGCCCCCGCCGAAGTCGTCGTCATCATCGAAGTCGTCCTGCCTGCGGCGCGTGGGCCGTTGCTGCTGCGGCGGTGGCGGTGCGGTCCGCCGCTGCGGAGGAGCGGGAGGGGGCTGCCGCCGCTGCGGCTCCTCGTAGTCGTCCTCGACCTGGAACTGCATCTCCGGCACGCGGCGTCCGCGCGGGTCGTCGGCCGGGTCGTCCTCCGGTGGCTCGGGGAAGTTCTTGCGGGCCTCGGTCAGAACATGCTGAGCGGAGGCGTCCTGGAGGCCGACGGTGTCGACGACGGCCTGCCGCATCAATTCCGGGATCTTGGACTGCGCGAGCGCAATGGTGCGCATGAGCTCCGCCGCGAGCTTCGGCATCGGCCTGTTCGCCGCGCCTGGGGAGAGCTGGATGTCCCGCACGATTCCGTTCGACCCGAGGGTCACCTGAACGGCCCCGTCGCGGGAGGATTCGGTGATCGACAACTGCTCGATCTCCTGCTGCATGCGGCCGAACTTCTCCGCTTTCTCAACGGCGTTCTGCTGCCACTGCTGGATCATTCGCTCGGCTGCGCCGATGTCGGCGCCGGGCTCCTCGGGCACACCATTCTCCTCCCGTCCCCCATGACGGTGTCGAACCGCTGCGCAGAGAATGGCGTTCCGAGGTGAGCAGTGGCGCGGTTATGCGCAGAATGCAGCCCAATGGCCGATTGGTGTTGAGCCGAAAGGGGCACTCGCAGCCATTGTGGGAGCGCGGAAACCCGGATGGCCGGAAATGACGCGGAATTCGATTCTCGTGATCAGAATTCGCGGGGCAGAACCGTCGAGGTCGCGTCTTCTGGATAGGGCGAGCGGCGAACGGCCTCGCCGCGGGTGATCCGGTTCGCGAGGAATTCTTCGCGGATTCTCGCCAGCTTCGCGATCTCGTCGCGCTGGGTGCGGACGAATTCCGGTCCTACCGGGTCGCCGTGCCCGGGAACGACGACCTCGGGACCGATCGCTAGCATCGCATCCAGCGTGGCGG
This sequence comes from Saccharopolyspora tripterygii, assembly GCF_054778355.1. Taxonomy (NCBI): domain Bacteria; kingdom Bacillati; phylum Actinomycetota; class Actinomycetes; order Pseudonocardiales; family Pseudonocardiaceae; genus Saccharopolyspora; species Saccharopolyspora tripterygii. The sequence goes on from NZ_BAAGZP010000038.1 coordinate 67,016, forward strand.
GCCAGCGGTCGAGGTGGGCTTCGCCGAAGTCCGGGGGAGCGCCCTGCTCGACGAGGTCACCGGCGAACGCCACCGCGGCGTCCGGGACCGCGACGACCAGGTCGTGATCGGTGTGGCCGAGGCCGAAGTGGTGCAGCTGCGCGATCCTGCCTCCCAGGTCCAGATCGACTCGGTCGGACACCAGGTGATCCGGCGCGGTCGGGGAGGAGGCGGCCAGGGCGTTCGCCGTGCCGGTGGCGCCGGCGGCGCGGTAGTGGGCGACCCAGTGCTCGCGCTGCTCGTCGGCGGTGCGGGTGAGGTGGGCCGGGCAGCGCTCGTGAGCCCAGACGGGTGCGGGCAGGAAGGCCGAGGTGCCGAAGCAGTGGTCGAAGTGGCCGTGGGTGAGGACGATGCGCAGAGGCGCGCGAGTGATCCGCCGGACCGCCTCGGCCAGGTCCGCGCCCTGCCGGTGATCACCCCGGGTGTCGATCAGCAGCGCGGTCTCGTCGCCGACGACCAGGCCCGTGGTCAGGTCGAGTTCGGCGTGGCGACGTGCGAAAACCCGCTCCGCCACCTCGATCCAGGTCCCGTCCGCGCTGCTCACGGGTGCAGCCTAGTGGGCCGTCGGGTGATCTCTGGGAGACTTCGGCGATGCGTCTCCTCGTCGCCCTCACCGCGCTGCTCGCGACCGCCGTCGGGGCGGGTGCGCTGCTCGTCGCCAACAGCGCGTTGTCCCCGGTGCTGATCGGCGGTCCCGGATCGACCTGCCCGCAACCGGATTGCGGGCTGGGCGCCGGGCTGTGGCTCATCGCCGGAGCGGCGGCCGTCGTGCTCGTCGCGTTCCTCGCGGGCTTGTTCCGCGCGGCTGAGCGCCCGGTGCGCCGGGGCCTGTGGATCGCCCTCTGGTGCACGCTGATCTACCTGCTGGAATCGGTCGTGATCTGGATCCTCATCTGAGGCGCCCTCGACGGTTCCCGCGTGCTGCGTGTGCTTGACTCTCCTCCGCGCACGACGAGCTCGGGAGGACGGGACGTGCCCGAAGGCCACACGCTGCACCGGCTCGCCGGGGTGCACCAGGAGCTGTTCGCGGGCGCGCCGGTCCGGGTCAGCAGCCCGCAGGGGCGCTTCGCCTCCAGCGCGTCGCTGCTGGACGGAGCCCTGTTCGAGCGGGCCGAGGCGCACGGCAAGCACCTGTTCCACCGCTACGCCGGTGATCACGTCGTGCACGTCCACCTCGGGCTCTACGGAACGTTCACCGAGACCGAGCTGCCGGCAGGCGAGCCGCGTGGCCAGGTGCGGATGCGCGTCGTCGGCCCGACCCACTTCGCGGACCTGCGCGGTCCCACCCGGTGCGAACTGCTCACCCCCGACGAGGTCACCGCTGTGCGCGACCGGCTCGGGCCGGACCCGCTGCGCGCCGACGCGGAACCCGAGCGGGCGTGGGCGCGGATCTCGAAGTCGCGCACCAGCATCGCCGCGCTGCTGATGGACCAGAAGATCCTGTCCGGTGTCGGCAACGTCTACCGCGCCGAAGTCCTGTTCCGGCACGGCATCCCGCCGATGACGCCGGGTCGCGATCTCGGGCGCGAGCGGTGGGAGCTGATCTGGGACGACCTGGCGGCCTTGATGGCCGACGGGGTCAAGGTCGGGCGCATCGACACCGTCCGCCCGGAGCACCTGCCCGAGGCCACCGGCCGAGCGCCGCGCCAGGACCGCCACGGCGGCGAGGTCTACGTCTACCGGCGTGCGGGGGCGCCCTGCCTGATCTGCGGCGACGAGGTGGTCACCGAAGACCTCGCCGCCCGGAACCTCTACTGGTGCCCCACCTGCCAAACCGGATGATCCTCCGGGCAGCCGGAGCACCGGGTGCGGAGGTGCTGCGGGGACGTGGGTGGTGGGCCGCGGGCAGTTTTGGTCCGAACCGTCCATGATCGAAGTCCGTTTTGCCCGGTCAGTTCGGACCAAAACTGCCCGGTGCCGAGGAGATCAGAAGCCGAAGCCGCCGAAGTCGAAGCCGTCCATGCCTCCGCCGTCGAAGGTGCCCGGGTCGCCCCCGTCAGGGCCCATGCCGTCGGGGCCCATGCCGTCGGCGGCAGCGCCGTCCGCGAAGCCGTCGGCGTAGGCGGCCTCGGCGGGGACGGTGGCCATCCCGAGGAACATCGACGACATCAGCACGTACGACCCGGCGGTCCACATCCCCGCCGCCATGGCCGGCTTCCACCACGGGTCGCTGTACCAGCCCTGCGGAACGGGTTTCCCCGCCACGGTGCCGCCGGGGTAGTAGTGCGGTGTGCGCTCGCTCGGATGCGGTGAAGCGACCTGCGTCCGGCCGTCGACCTCGACCTCGCGGTCCTCGCTGACGTGGCCCGCGTAGCGCTGGCCGGTCAGCGCGGGCAGCTCAGGTCCCGGATCCATGTCCATCGCCTCGCGCGCGGCGCGCACGTAGTGGAGCCCCTCCATGGCCGACTCGGACGTCAGCCGGGCCTGCTTCGACGTCGTGGCCTGGTCGAGCTGGGTGAGCGCGGCGCCGTGCCGCTCGGAGGCGTCCGCGAGCGCCTGCCTGGCGGCATCATTGGTGCCGATGAGGTTGAGCACCTGCCCGCCGAGCCGTTCGACCCAGCGCCTGGCCTCGGCCTTGTCGTCGGCCAGCTGCTTGCGCTGGTGGTCGAGCACCTTCTGCCGGGACCACCACACGGCGGCGCCCAGCACGACGAGCGCGATCAGGAGAAACACGAGTGCACTGGTCATCCCTGCCTCCTCGGGGACGCCGTTGCCCTCGACGGTACGCGCGTGAGCGCAGTGCTAGAAGGCGTCCGGGCAGCTCGGAGGCAGGTCGGTGGCCAGCGCGCGGGACGCGGCGGTCAGCGCGCCCGGCTCCAGTTCGCGCACCCGCCCGGCGGCGGCGAGCTGGAGCAGCGTGCTGCCGCCGAGGTAGGCGGCGGCCAGGTCGGCGACGTCGAGGGCCACCTGCGCGGGCGCGGTGCTCGCCTGCCCGTCGAGCCGCCAGCGGCCCTCGTTCCACGGGCAGAACGAGTCGCTGACCTCCACGACCACGTCCGAGTCGACCTCGCGGGCGGCGAGCGCGGCGGGCACGTCGATCAGCCTCAGCCACAGGCCGTCGACGATCCGCTGCTCGGCGGCGCGCGGGTCGGCGAGCATCCGCACGATCGTTTCGTCGACGGCGGCCTTGCTCCACGAGATCTGCCTGACCAGGTCGAACTCCAGCAGATACCGCCACAGGGCGGCGTAGGCCTGCGGGGTCTCGGCCATCAGGTGGGTGATCTCCAGCTGGTAGTCCGGCCCGCGCTCGGTCCACCTCGGGACCGGCCGGTAGATCACGTGGCCTTCGGGGTGCAGCGCGTAGCGGGACGGGGCACCGCCGCGGCGGTGCTGCCGCATCTGCTCCAGCTCGGCCCACGCGCCGTCACCGCGCTCGATCCACCCGGCTCGGCCTGCGGCGATGCGCGCGTGCTGCTCGTGGACGACCGGCAGCGCGCGCTCCCGGGGCACTTCCCGCACCGGGCGCTCGTCGATCTCGACACCGGGCCGGAAGCGGGCGTCGGCGGGCAGCGCGAGGTGGTTCTCCGAGGTCGCCACGCCGTAGCCGTAGCGTCCGTAGATACCGCCTTCGGAGGCGTACAGGGCGGCCAGCGGGACGTCCGCTTCGCGCAGGTCGTCGAGCTGCCGGCGCATCAGCGACGTCAGCACGCCCCGGCGGCGGTGCCCCGGTTTGACGCCGACGAGCGTGACCCCGGCCAGGCGTGCGCGCCGGTGGTTCGGCAGCATCACCGCGGTGGCGTAGTGACCACCGCCGCCGATCATCTCGGAACCGTCGAAGACGCCCATCGCGTTGGCGTACGGGATCACCGGACGCCATCTGTCGAGGTCGGGCGCGGTGTCCTCCATGAACGCCGCTCCGAACACCGCCGGGAACTCGTCCGGTTCCGCGCCGGTGAGCTTCCTCGCTTCAAGATTCCCCATGCGGCATTACTACAGCGCCGGGGATCGGGAGGCGACTGCTTTTCAGCCGCCCAGCGGGACCTCGGCGATCGTCTCCCACTCCGTGCTGGAGTGGTCGCGACTCATCTTGACCAGCGACAACGCCGAGACCTTCGCGGTGGCCGACTCGACGATGGTGGCCTGCAGGGTGGCGATGGCGAAGATCGCCGGACCGTCGGTGGTGGAGTGGGCGAGGCTGACGTGCTTGTCGATGTCCTCGGGCTCGGACGGGACCGCGTCGGATCCCAGGACCTCGGAGGTGGCTTCGCGGACGGCCGCTCGCAGGTCGAGGACGCTGGACTGGGGTTCCGCGGGCAGCGCCAGCGACTCGGGCAGCACGACCGCGTGGTGGAACGCCAGCGTGAGCGGCAGCACCCCGGCGAGCTTCGGGCGGGTGGCCTCCAGCAGCGTGTCGATGCGGGAGGAGTCCACCTCGTCGGTGAAGCCGATCTCCTGCACGAGGATGTGCATCCATTCCAGCGGGACGAGGTCGAATCCGGGCAGGTCGCGCAGCGCGTACTGGTAGTCGTTGACCAGTTTGCGCAGGCTGGGCTGGTCGGCCAGCGGCAGCACCCAGGCGTAGCCGGTGCGGCCCGCGTGCCAGTCGGTGCGCCAGCGCGTGTGATTGCGAACCTGATCGGCATGTGGCATGTCGGTCACCCCTCACATAGTGCCCGGACGTGTCCGGAAGTGGGGCGCGCTTGACCTATCTCACGGCTCGGAAGGCTCGGGTTCACCCTGCCGTGCTGCGGCTTTCGGGCGGTCGAGAGTGGCCGCGGCATCGGCGTCGCGCACCCGCAATGTCAGCACAATACCCAGCACCGCGAAGGCCGCCGAGACCAGGAAGGCACCGTGGAACGCGGCCAGCTGCGCATCGGCCACCATCGCTGGTGCGGAGGGGTCCACAGTGGATTGGTTGTGCTGCATGAGCATGGTGAGCACGGTCGCCACGACGGCGGTGCCCAGTGCGGTGGCGACCTGGCGCGTGACGTTGAACATCGAGCTGGCCATGCCCATCGCCGGACCGGAGATCGCGGCGAAGGTGGCGGTCTGGATGGGGGTCATCAGCAGACCCATCGCCACCCCCTGGGTGGCCAGCAGCAGGCCGAGCGCCCACAACGGCGTGCTCAGGTTCTGCACCTGCAGCAGCCCGCCGATGACCAGCTGGACCGCGAAACCGGCGAGCACGAGGCGCTTGGGACCGATGCGGCCGTAGACCCGGCTGACGACCTGCGTGGTGGCCAGCATCGCGATGGCCTGCGGCATCATCGTCAGCCCCGCGAACATCGGGGACACCCCGCGCAGCGTCTGCAGGTAGAGCGGGATCAGGAACAGCACGCTGAACATCGCGCCGGTCATGGCCAGCAGCAGCAGGTTGCCGGTGCCGAACAGGCGGTCGCCCAGCAGCCGGAGGTCGAGCATCGGCGAGGAGACGCGCAGCTCGCGCCACACGAGACCGCCGATGAGCAGCACCGAGGCGATGAGGCTCAGCCACACGGCCGGCGAGGTCCAGCCGATCTGGGCGCCCTGGTCCAGACCGACGAGCAGGGTGGCCAGACCGGCACCGGCGAGCACGAAGCCGGGCACGTCGAAGCGGCCGGGATCGCGGGTCGTCTCCTCCTTGAGGAACAGGATGGTGAACAGCAGCGCGAGCGCCCCGACCGGCAGGTTGATGAAGAAGATCCACCGCCAGCTCGCGTACTCCACGAGCACGCCGCCGATCAGCGGTCCGAGCATCGGGGCGACGGTGATCGGGATGGACAGCACCGCACCGGCCTTGGCCCGTTCGCGGGCCGGGAAGGCGCGGAACATCATGGCCTGCCCCACGGGCACGAGCATGCCGCCGCCGACGCCCTGGAGGATGCGCGAGCCGACGAGCATCTCCATGGACACGGCCATGCCGCACAGCATCGAGGCGAGGGTGAAGATGATCACCGCGGCCTGGAAGGTCTTCTTGCTCCCGAAGCGGTCGGCGATCCAGCCGGACGAGGGGATGAACACCGCGAGGCTGATCATGTAGCCGGTCAGCACCCACTGCAGCTGCGCGGGGTCGACCTGGAACTCACGGCCCAGCGTGGCCAGCGCCACGTTCAGGATCGTGACGTCCAGGATCTGCATGATCAGCGCCAGCACGAACGTGATGCCGACCAGCCACTTGTACTCGAGCCGCCGCACGAACCCCCCTGACATGAGAACCGGAAACACCTTCAGCATCCTCCACGCGTTCGGGATACCCAAATGGTTTCGACGCAGACCACAGGCGTCCCAACAGCACGAACCGCACCGCGGGGGAGGAGCCGAACAGCAAAAGGGCGGAGTTCCCGATTCGTCGACCGGGAGACTCCGCCCTGTTCTGAGCGGGCGACGGGAATCGAACCCGCGTAGCCAGTTTGGAAGACTGGGGCTCTACCATTGAGCTACGCCCGCGTGCCGGTTTCGCCTGGTCCGCGCGATTGCTCGGCGGGCCGTTGACGACCTTGCGTGCCACAGCTTAACCGGTCGCGATAGGCTCTTCGCAACGCACCCGGTTGATCCGGGTGCGTCGCACGTCGGACGGGGTGTGGCGCAGATTGGTAGCGCACTCGCTTTGGGTGCGAGGGGTCGTGGGTTCAAATCCCGCCACCCCGACGTGTCGGCCGGCCGCTCGCAGATCTCGCGAGTGGCCGGTTTCGCTTTTCCCCGGGCGGTCCGCCCCGATCGGGTCGGCCGGGCGCGGTAACGACCCGGTGAACAACACCGATTTCCCAGGCGTGCGTGATGCGATTCTGGCCGGACCCGGCGTTCAGCGGTCGGCCGCGGTGGTGTGTGCGGTGCTGTGCGCAGCCGTGGTGGGGCTGATCGCCGTCTCCCTGTGGGTGCCCGGCCCGCCGACCGCCCCCGCGTCGTCTCCCGCGGTGGGGATCGTGACCGCCGTGACGCCCACCGACCTGGGCGCTCCACCCGCGCGCTGAGCTGCCTCGGCCAGCGCCTGAGCGGGCACGTTCACGCCCTTCTCGCAACCCCGGACCGTGTCCCCCGGTGGGAAGCAATAGACTCGGTGGTCAGCCCGGCATTGGACGTGGTGTTTGGCCGCGCCCTGAAGCCAGCGCCGGGGAATCAAGCACGTTCGCACTAGGAGACCACGTGAAGAGCACCGTCGAGCACCTGAGCCCGACGCGCGTCCGGATCAACGTCGAGGTGCCGTTCGACGAGCTCAAGCCGAACTTCGACCGCGCGTACAAGGCACTCGCCCAGCAGGTCCGCATCCCCGGCTTCCGGCCGGGGAAGGTCCCGGCGCGGGTGCTGGAGAGCCGCATCGGTCGTGGACCCGTGCTCGACGAGGTCGTCAACGAGGCGGTTCCGGCCAAGTACCTGGAGGCTGTCAACAGCGACGAGCTGCGCACCCTCGGTCGCCCGGACATCGAGGTGACCAAGATCGAGGACGGCGCGGAGATCGCGTTCACCGCCGAGGTCGACGTCCGTCCGGAGATCACCGTGCCCGCCTTCGGCGAGCTTTCGGTGAGCGTTGACGACGTCGAGGTCGCGGAAGAGGACGTCAACGAGCAGCTGGACTCGCTGCGCGCTCGTTTCGGCACCCTGGCCGGCGTCGAGCGCCCCGCGCAGGAGGGCGACTTCCTCAGCATCGACCTGTCGGCCACGGTCGACGGGGAAGAGGTCGAGGACGCCCAGACCTCGGGTCTGTCGTACGAGATCGGCTCGGGCCAGCTCGTCGAGGGCATCGACGACGCGGTGATCGGCGCGACCGAGGGCGAGACGAAGACCTTCACCACCAAGCTGGTGGCGGGTGAGTACGCGGGCAAGGACGCCGAGGTCTCGGTGAAGGTGAACTCCATCAAGGAGCGCCAGCTGCCGGAGGCCGACGACGAGTTCGCTCAGATGGCCAGCGAGTTCGACACGATCGACGAGCTGATCGCCGACCTGCGCGAGCGCCTGGGCCGGGTCAAGAAGATGGAGCAGGGCATGCAGGCCCGGGACAAGATCCTGGACGTGCTGCTGGAGACCGTCGAGGTCCCGCTCCCGGAGAAGGTCGTCGAGCAGGAGATCGAGGCGCGCCAGCACGACGCGGTGCACCCGTTCGACCACGACGAGAAGGCCTTCGAGGCTTGGCTCGAGACGCAGGACAAGAACCGCGAGCAGTTCGACACCGAGACCCGCGAAGAGGCGGAGAAGGCCGTCCGCACCCAGCTGGTGCTGGACACCATCGCCGACGAAGAGGGCGTGTCGGTCTCGGACGAAGAGCTGACGCAGCGGATCATCTACCAGGCGCAGCGCTTCGGCATGAGCCCGGACCAGTTCGTCCAGCAGGCCCAGGAGTCCGGCCAGATCGGCGCGCTGTTCGCCGACGTCCGCCGCAGCAAGGCGCTGTTCTCGGTGGTCCGCCAGGCCACCGTGACCGACTCCGCCGGCACCGCGCTGGACATGGACGAGCTGTTCGGCCCGCAGGAGGACGAGGAGACCCCCGAGGTCGTCGAGGGTGACACCGCCGAGTCCACCGAGGTCGAGGCGAAGGCCGACGCCAAGTCGGAGTGACCCGGCTCTCGCCGGACAACTTGATACGCATGCTCTAAGCGAACGTGGGCGGTACTGGGAAGCTGGTGCCGTCCACGTTCGTTAGGGTCGGTTGTAGCGGATCACCCGAGTAGGGAAGCAGGACATCACCCTGCGGTCAGCGAGGACGCCCGGTCGTTCGTCGGGTCCACATTGGAAGGACTGCGGCGAGCTCCGGCAAGACCCGAGCGACCAGGGTGGACAAGGGCCCATTGTGGGAGAAGGCAGGGAGACGTGACGCAGCACCTGACTGTTCCGGCGTCCGACGCGCAGGCGCCGTCCATGCGGACGGGCACGAACGGACTCTCGCTCAACGACTCGGTTTTCGAGCGGCTGCTGCGGGAGCGGATCATCGTCCTCGGCTCCCAGGTCGAGGAGAACATCTCGAACCAGATCTGCTCGCAGCTGCTGCTGCTGGCTGCCGAGGACCCGGACCGCGACATTTCGTTGTACATCAACTCGCCGGGTGGTTCGGTCACCGCGGGCATGGCGATCTACGACACCATGGAGCTCATCAAGCCCGACGTGGCCACCGTCGCGATGGGCATGGCCGCGTCGATGGGGCAGTTCCTGCTCTCCGCGGGTGCCAAGGGCAAGCGCTTCGCGCTGCCGCACGCCCGGATCATGATGCACCAGCCCTCGGCCGGACTGGGCGGAACCGCGGCTGACATCGCGATCCAGGCCAAGATGTTCTCCAAGCACAAGGAGGAGATGGCGGGCCTGATCGCCGGGCAGACGGGCAAGTCCGTCGAGACGATCATGGCCGACTTCGACCGGGACCGGTGGTTCACCGCCGAGGAAGCTCGCGACTACGGGCTCGTGGACTACGTGGCGAGCGCGGCGAACCTGCCGACCAGCTGAACAACCCCGCACCCGGACCTAGTTACGAGGAGTCACCCGTCGTGAACCCTTACCAGTCGTTGCAGTCCCGGTACGTGCTGCCGTCGTTCGTCGAGCGCACCGCGTACGGGGTCAAGGAGTCCAACCCGTACAACAAGCTGTTCGAGGAGCGCATCGTCTTCCTCGGCGTCCAGGTCGACGACGCGTCGGCCAACGACGTGATGGCGCAGCTGCTGTTCCTGGAGTCCGACGACCCGGACCGCGAGATCCAGATGTACATCAACTCCCCCGGTGGTTCGTTCACCGCGATGATGGCCATCTACGACACCATCCAGTACGTGCGGCCCGACGTGCGCACCATCTGCCTGGGCCAGGCGGCCTCGGCGGCGGCGGTGCTGCTGGCCGCGGGCACGGAGGGCAAGCGCCAGGCGCTGCCGAACTCCCGCGTGCTGATCCACCAGCCGTCCGTGGAGGGCATCTACGGTCAGGTCTCCGACCTGGAGATCCAGGCCGACGAGGTGCAGCGGATGCGCGACCTGATGGAGTCCTCGCTGGCCAAGCACACCAAGCGCTCCCAGGAGCAGGTGCACGAGGACGTCGACCGCGACAAGATCCTCACCGCTGAGCAGGCCAAGGAATACGGCATCATCGACGAGGTCGTGCCGTACCGGAAGCTCTCCCAGCAGCAGTCCTGACGTCGGCGTTTCCCGGGGGCCTGCGCGCCCCCGGGAAACGTTCCGGCTGCGCGAGTTCCGGTCGGTGGTCCTGACGGTGGTGCGGGCGCCACGCCCGGCCACCGGGACCGCGACACGCCGAGCGCGACGCTGGTCACAGCACGCTCGGCGATGACGGACACTGAGAGCCTCCCCGAACTCGGGGAACGACAGGTACCGTCGAAGGCACATACGGTCAGGCACGCTTTTCGGAGGGCGTGCCGGAGGGGACGGGGTCAGCGGTCATGGCACGTATCGGTGACGGCGGCGACCTGCTGAAGTGCTCCTTCTGCGGGAAGAGCCAGAAGCAGGTGAAAAAACTCATCGCCGGCCCCGGCGTGTACATCTGCGATGAGTGCATCGATCTCTGCAACGAGATCATAGAAGAGGAGCTGGCGGAGGCCGGCGAGGTCAAGCTCGACGAGCTGCCCAAGCCCGCGGAGATCCACGAGTTCCTCGACCAGTACGTCATCGGGCAAGATCCGGCGAAGCGCAACCTCTCCGTCGCGGTCTACAACCACTACAAGCGCATCCAGGCCGGTGAGCGGCGCGAGGCGCGTGGTGAAGAGGCCGTCGAACTGGCCAAGTCCAACATCCTGATGCTCGGCCCGACCGGCTGCGGCAAGACCTACCTGGCGCAGACCCTCGCCAAGATGCTCAACGTGCCCTTCGCGATCGCCGACGCCACGGCGCTGACCGAAGCCGGCTACGTCGGCGAGGACGTCGAGAACATCCTGCTGAAGCTGATCCAGGCCGCCGACTACGACGTCAAGCGCGCCGAGACCGGCATCATCTACATCGACGAGGTCGACAAGATCGCCCGCAAGAGCGAGAACCCGTCGATCACCCGCGACGTCTCCGGCGAGGGCGTGCAGCAGGCGCTGCTGAAGATTCTCGAGGGCACCACCGCGAGCGTTCCGCCGCAGGGCGGCCGCAAGCACCCGCACCAGGAGTTCATCCAGATCGACACGACGAACGTGCTGTTCGTCGTGGCCGGTGCGTTCGCCGGTCTTGAGAAGATCGTCGAGGAGCGGGTCGGCAAGCACAGCGTCGGGTTCGGCGCGGAGCTGCGGTCGAAGTCCGAGGTCGACACCGCCGACTACTTCTCCGACGTGATGCCCGAGGACTTGATCAAGTACGGCTTGATCCCGGAGTTCATCGGTCGTCTTCCCACGATGGCCAGCGTCACCAACCTCGACAAGCCGTCGCTCGTGCAGATCCTCACCGAGCCGCGCAACGCGCTGGTGAAGCAGTACAAGCGCTTGTTCGAGATGGACAACGTGGAGCTGGAGTTCACCAAGACGGCGCTGGAGGCCATCGCCGACCAGGCGATCCTGCGGGGCACCGGGGCGCGCGGTCTGCGCGCGATCCTGGAAGAGGTCCTGCTGCCGGTCATGTACGACATCCCGAGCCGCTCCGACGTCGCCAAGGTCGTGATCACCGAGCAGACCGTGCGGGAGAACGTGAACCCGACGATCGTCGCCCGGCAGGCTTCTCGGCGGGAGCGTCGCGAGAAGTCCGCCTGATCCCTCTCCTCGAAAGCACCCCGCGCTGGTTTCGGCACGGGGTGCTTTTGCGCGCGCGATCACTCGAAGCGGTCATTCCGGGTGCGTCTCGGGTACCCGGTGCCACGTTCTGCGGCGCCGCGGTGAATAGTTGATATTGATGGGTGGCAACGACGAGTCCGGGAGTGCCTGCCATGAGTGAGATGCACGTTCTGCTGGTCCACGGGATGACCGGTGCCGGGCCCTGGCATTGGCAGTCGTGGCTGGCGGGGCGGCTCCGCGACCACGACGTTCACGTCGAGGCGCCGGTGCTCCCGGATCCGGATCATCCTGACCTTCGACGTTGGCTCCCGGTGCTGCGCGAGCGGCTTGCGGCGGTGCCGCCCGAGGCGGAGCTGGTGGTGGCCGCGCACTGGTGCGGCGTCGCCCTGTGGCTGCACCACGCCGCCACGATCGAGTCCGATGGCCGTCGCGCGGACCGGGTCCTGCTGGTGTCCCCGCCGGACTCGGAGTGGAATCACCCGGACGCTCGCGACATCACGCCTTACCCGATCGATGCGACCTCGCTGCGCCGCGCGGCCGGGATCACGCGCCTGGCCGTCGGCACCGGTGACGCCTACCTGCCGATGCACCACGCGCACGCGCTCGCCGAGGACCTGCAGGTCGAGATGGACGTCATCCTCGACGGAGCGCACCTCAACACCGACGCGGGCTACGGTCCCTGGCCCTCGGTCCTGCGCTGGACCCTCTACGGCACGGTTCCCCTCCACGACCGCTTCGACGCCGACGCCTACACGGCCGGCCGCTCCCAGGAAGCCCTCCGGCTGGTCTGAACGACGACGCAGAACCGCGGTTCTCGTCAGGCGCGGATGTGGCCGCCGATGAAGTCGACGAGCTCGGGCAGCGCCTTGCGGAAGTAGGTCTTGTTGTGGCGTCCCGGGCTCGTCGAGGCGTAGGTGGGGTCGGCCAGCCGGATGAAGCGGCGGGTGCCGTCGATGAAGCGGTCGCCGTTGCCGCACCAGACGCCGACCGGCAGGTCACCGAGGCTCTTGATGTGGCGCAGCGGGTCGATCGCCGTCCACTCCGCCTCGTTGGTGAACGCGCGTCGCTTGCGCATCTCCCGCCAGTTCGTGTGCAGGGCGGGGGCGACCACGCCGGCCGCGCGCAGCGGCTCGCCCAGCTCGCGGCGTCGCCGCGCGTAGACCAGAGCGCCGAAACCGCCCATCGAGATCCCCGCGGCCGCCGTCGGCCTGCTCAGGCCACGCTCGGCCAGCCACCGCGGCACCTCGTCGAGGAGCATGCTCATCGCGTCGTCGTCGGGACGGCGGTGCCAGTAGTTGTTCGGACCACCGTCCACCGACAGCAGCGTGAACGGCGGAATCCGACCGGCCGCAACGGAGTTCGAAAGCCACGTGGGTAGGCCGGCGACCGAGTCCAGCGCGTCGCCGAACCGTCCGTGCAGCATCAGGCACACCGGGAGCCCTCGCGGGGACACGCCCGCCGGGTGGATCGCCACCATGTCCACGTGCTGCTTGCGGGCTTCGGAGTAGCGCCGTTCCACGGAGACGTTCTTGGCGAGCGAGACGCGCTTCTCGACCTGGTGCGCCGTCGTCGCGCTGTCGGTGCTCAGCCCGAGCCCGGCCGCCGCGAGCCCGGCGACCCCCGAGGTCAGCAGCGTGCGCCGCGACAGCGGGCCGCCGATCGATCGTCGGTGCGGCAAAACCAGTCCTCCTCGAAGCCCCGCCCATCATCCCAACCGCGGGCGCGGTCCGTCACGCGGATTCGACGCTCGCCACACGTTCCTGTCCCGTGTAGACGTTCATCGAGGACCCCCGCAGGAAGCCGATGAGGGTCATGCCTTGCTCCTCGGCCAGGTCCACGGCCAGCGAGGACGGTGCGGACACGGCCGAGAGCATCGGCACACCGGCCATCGCGGCCTTCTGCACCAGCTCGAACGACGCGCGACCGGACACCATCAGCACGCAGCCGGTCAGTGGCACCCGGCGTTCCATCAGGGCCCAGCCCATCACCTTGTCCACCGCGTTGTGCCTGCCCACGTCCTCCCGCGCCACCAGCAGCTCGCCGCGCGAGTCGAACAGGCCCGCCGCGTGCAGGCCGCCGGTGGAGTCGAAGACGCGCTGGGCCTCGCGCAGCGCGTCGGGCAACCCGATGAGGGTGTCGGCGTCGACGCTCAGCGGATCCGAGGCGGGGGAGTGCTGGGTGCGCAGCTTCACCGAGTCCAGCGCGGCCTTGCCGCACACCCCGCAGGACGACGTGGTGTAGAAGTTTCGCTCCACCGAGGCGTCCGGCATCGGGACATCGGGGGCCAGCACGATGTCGAGCACGTTGTAGGTGTTGCGCCCGTCGGGCCCGGGACTGTCGCAGTAGCGGGCGGTGGCCAGCTGCTCGCGGTCGGTGATGACGCCCTCGGTCAGCAGGAACCCGTGCGCCAGCTCCACGTCGTGACCGGGTGTGCGCATCGTCACTGACAGCGGTTTGCCGTTGACGCGAATTTCGAGCGGTTCCTCGGCGGCGAGCGTGTCCGGCCTGGTCCGCTGGCCGTTCGCGGCGATCCGAAGCACCGGTCGTCGCACGGTGACGCGTCCCATGGGCCCTCCTCGGACATTGTTTCGGTTTGAATGAGATCGGTCATTCGCAGCCGTTCCCAACAGTATGCTCGGCGCGCTGATCAACGTCGCGAAGCCGGGAGGCCCAATGGTTTCAGGGCTGCTTTCACCCAGTCGAACAGTCGCTCCACCGGACTGGAGCAGGTGGCTGATCCCTCCGGCAGCGCTGGCGGTGCACCTGTCGATCGGTCAGGTCTACGCGTGGAGCGTGTTCAAGCCGCCGCTGGAGGACGCCCTGGGCTTGTCGGGCACCTTGAGCGCGCTGCCGTTCCAGCTGGGCATCGTGATGCTGGGCCTGTCGGCCGCGCTGGGCGGCACGACGGTGGAGAGGCGCGGTCCCCGCTGGGCCATGACGGTCTCGGCGATCTGCTTCTCGCTCGGGTTCCTGATCTCCTCGGTCGGCGTCGGGTTGGGCCAGTACTGGCTGGTGGTCCTCGGCTACGGCGTGGTGGGCGGCATCGGGCTGGGCATCGGCTACATCTCGCCGGTGTCGACGCTGATGAAGTGGTTCCCGGACCGGCCGGGCATGGCCACCGGCATCGCGATCATGGGTTTCGGCGGCGGTGCGCTGATCGCCTCGCCGTGGTCGACGCAGATGCTGGACACCTTCGGCGAGGACCGCTCCGGAATCGCGCAGACGTTCCTGGTGCACGGCGTGGTCTACGCGGTGTTCATGTCGCTGGGCGCGCTGCTGGTGCGGGTCCCCGCCCCGGGCTGGCGTCCCAAGTCGATGCCGGAGCAGGTCGCCAAGCCGATGATCACCGCGGCCGACGTGACCGCCAACAACGCCTTGCGCACCCCGCAGTTCTGGCTGCTGTGGGTGATCCTCTGCTGCAACGTCACCGCGGGCATCGGCATCCTGGAGAAGGCCTCGCCGATGATCGTGGGCTTCTTCTCCAACAGCGCGACCCCGGTGGCCACCGGGGCGGCGGCCGGGTTCGTGGCACTGCTGTCGCTGACCAACATGGCCGGTCGGTTCGTGTGGTCGTCCGCATCGGACGTGGTGGGGCGCAAGAACATCTACCGCCTGTACCTGGGCGGCGGAACGCTGCTGTACCTGGGGATCCTGCTGTTCGGCGCGACCGGCATCCCGGTGTTCGTGCTGTGCGCGATCCTGATCCTGTCCTTCTACGGCGGCGGTTTCTCCACCGCTCCGGCCTACCTGAAGGACCTGTTCGGCAACCTGCAGGTCGGCGCGATCCACGGTCGGCTGCTCACCGCGTGGTCGGTGGCCGGTGTGCTCGGACCGCTGATCGTCAACGCCGTCGCCGACGCGCAGGAAGCGAGCGGCGCGAAGGGCCCTGACCTGTACGCGGTCTCGCTCTACATCATGATCGGGCTGCTGGTCATCGGGTTCATCGCCAACGAGCTGATCCGGCCGGTCGACCCGAAGTTCCACGAACCGGTGAAGGGAGCGGACGAGTGACGTCCACGAACCGCCAAGTCCTCCTGGTCATCGCCTGGCTCTGGGTGGGTGTCCCGTTCCTCTACGGCCTCTACGAGCTCATCACCAAGGTCACCAAGCTCTTCACCGGCTGACCGGACGGGTGTGAGAGGGCGCGGCTCGCATCGGGCCGCGCCCTCCTGCTGCGCGTCACCTCCGCGCTGCGGGCGGAGGTGGTATGCCCGGGCGGAACGCCATCCGGGCACTCGTAGAATTCGGCGTGTGACACAGACCCACGCAGCCGCAGCCAACCGTGAACTCCCGTCGTCCTGGAACCCGGCCGACGTAGAGGCAGAGCTGTACGAGCGCTGGGTAGCCGCCGAGTACTTCACCGCCGATCCGCACAGCGACAAGCCGCCGTTCACGATCGTCATCCCGCCGCCGAACGTCACCGGCAGCCTGCACATCGGGCACGCCTTCGAGCACACCCTGATGGACATCCTGACCCGGCGCCGCCGCATGCAGGGCTACGAGGCCCTGTGGCTTCCGGGCATGGACCACGCCAGCATCGCCGTGCAGGCGCTGGTCGAGAAGCAGCTGCGCGAGGAGGGCATCGACCACCGCGAGCTGGGCCGCGGGAAGTTCCTGGAGCGCGTCTGGCAGTGGAAGGAGAAGCACGGCGGGGCGATCCTGTCGCAGATGCGTCGCCTCGGCGACAGCGTCGACTGGTCCCGCGAGCGCTTCACCATGGACGACGGCCTGTCCCGCGCCGTCCAGACGATCTTCAAGAACCTCTACGACGACGGTCTGATCTACCGCGCCGAGCGGCTGGTCAACTGGTCGCCCGAGATGCGCACCGCGATCTCCGACATCGAGGTGGAGCACAAGGAGGTCGAGGGCGAGCTCGTCTCCATGCGCTACGGCGACGGTGACGACGCGATCGTGGTGGCCACCACGCGGGTCGAGACGATGCTCGGCGACACCGCCATCGCCGTGCACCCCGACGACCAGCGCTACAAGCACGTCGTCGGCACCGAGGTCGAGCTCCCGCTGACCGGCCGCAAGATCCCGATCGTGCCGGACGAGCACGTCGATCCGGAGTTCGGCACCGGTGCGGTCAAGGTGACCCCGGCGCACGACCCGAACGACTTCGAGATCGGCAAGCGGCACGACCTGCCGATGCTCACGATCATGGACGAGCAGGGCCGCATCGCCCACACCGGAACCCGCTTCGACGGCATGGATCGCTTCGAGGCCCGCGTGGCGGTGCGCGAGGCGCTGCGCGAGCAGGACCGCATCGTCGCCGAGAAGCGGCCCTACCTGCACAGCGTCGGTCACAGCTCGCGCTCCAAGGAGCCGATCGAGCCGCGGCTGTCGCTGCAGTGGTTCGTCAAGGTGGGCCCGCTGGCGCAGGCCGCAGGCGACGCCGTGCGCGACGGCCGGGTCGCCGTGCACCCGCCGGAGATGTCGAAGCGCTACTTCGACTGGGTCGACAACCTGCACGACTGGGCCATCTCCCGGCAGCTGTGGTGGGGCCACCGGATCCCGATCTGGTACGGCCCGGGCGGCGAGGTCGTGTGCCTCGGGCCGGACGAGGAGCCGCCGCAGGGCGAGGGCTGGCGCCAGGACGAGGACGTCCTCGACACCTGGTTCTCCTCCGGCCTGTGGCCGTTCTCCACGATGGGCTGGCCGGACGAGACACCGGAACTGGAGAAGTTCTACCCGACGTCCGTGCTGGTCACCGGATACGACATCCTCTTCTTCTGGGTCGTCCGGATGATGATGATGGGCCTGTACGCGATGAAGGACCGGGACCCGGCCGAGGCCGTCCCGTTCAAGACGATCGCGCTGCACGGCATGGTCCGCGACGCGCACGGCAAGAAGATGTCGAAGTCCGCGGGCAACACCGTCGATCCGATCGAGTGGATGGACACCTACGGCACCGACGCGCTGCGGTTCACCCTCGCGCGCGGAGCCAACCCGGGCACCGACTCGCCGATCAGCGAGGAGTGGGTCTCGGCGTCCCGCAGCTTCGGCACGAAGCTGTTCAACGCCACCAAGTTCGCGCTGATGAACGGTGCCCGCGTGCCGTCGTCGGAGTTGCGCCGGGAGTCGCTGACGGACGCGGATCGCTGGATCCTCGACCGCCTCGACGCCCTGGTGTCCACAGTGGACGACATGCTGGAGGACTTCCAGTTCGCCAAGGCGACCGAGGCGCTCTACCACTTCACGTGGGACGAGTTCTGCGACTGGTACCTGGAGCTGTCCAAGGTCCAGATGGACGGTTCGCAGGAGCGCGTCGAGAGCACCCGCGAGGTCCTCGGCCACGTCCTCGACGTGCTGCTGCGCCTGCTGCACCCGACGATCCCGTTCCTCACCGAGACGTTGTGGACGGCGCTGACCGGCCGCGAGTCCGTGGTGATCGCCGACTGGCCGAAGGCCACCGGTGCTGAGGCCGACACCGGGGCCGCCGACCGGATCGGGGCGACCCAGAAGCTGATCACCGAGATCCGCCGGTTCCGCTCCGACCAGGGCCTCAAGCCCGGCCAGAAGGTCGCGGCGCGACTCGGCGGGGTCGAGCAGCTGGGCCTGGCCCAGCACGTGGCCGCTGTGCGGTCGCTGGCGAAGGTGACCGAGCCCGGGGACGAGTTCACCTCCTCGGCCTCCATCGAGGTCGGCCTGGCGGGCGGCACCGTCGACGTCGAGCTGGACCTCTCCGGCGCGGTCGACGTCGAGGCCGAGCGCAAGCGCCTCGCCAAGGACCTCGCCGCCGCGGAGAAGGAGCTGTCCGGAGCCGACAAGAAGCTCGGCAACCAGGCGTTCCTGGACAAGGCGCCGGCCGACGTGGTCGACAAGATCAAGGCCCGCCGCGAGGTCGCGGAGTCCGACATCGCGCGCATCACCGCCCGGCTGGAGGCCCTCCCGCAGGGCTGACGCACGTCGACGAGGGGTCCTCTTCGGAGGGCCCCTCGTCGTGCTGAGCGGGGCTGGGCGGCCGCTCACCAGGAGAGACGTAGACTTCAACCTCGGCATTTTCGTCGTTGGCAGGGGAGTGGGCACTTGACCGGCATGGATCCCGGTGCGTTGCACGAGTTGCGCGTGGTGGAAGCCGAGCTCAACGAACGCTGGCCGGAGACCAAGATCGAGCCGTCGCTGGACCGCATCCGCGCGCTCACCGACCTGCTCGCCGAACCGCAGACCAGCTATCCGGTCGTGCAGATCGCGGGCACCAACGGCAAGTCGTCCACGACGCGCATCATCGACGCGCTGCTGACCGGGCTCGAACTGCGCACCGGTCGCTACACCAGCCCGCACCTGCAGCTCGCGACCGAGCGCATCGGTGTCGACGGCGCCCCGATCAGTCCCGCCGGGTACGTCGAGGCGTACCGCGACGTCGCTCCCTACGTGTCCATCGTGGACTCCCGGAGCGACGTCAAGATGAGCAAGTTCGAGGTGCTCACCGGCATGGCCTACGCCGCGTTCGCCGACGCCCCGGTCGACGCCGGTGTCGTGGAGGTCGGGCTCGGCGGCAGCTGGGACGCCACCAACGTCGTCGACGCCAAGATCGCGGTGATCTGCCCGGTCGCGCTGGACCACGCCGAGTACCTCGGCACCGACCTCGCCGGGATCGGCCGGGAGAAGGCCGGGATCATCAAGCCCGACTCGGTCGTGGTCATGGCCTCCCAGCCCGTCGAGGCGCAGCAGGAGATCATGAACCGGATCGCCGAGGTCGACGCGACCGTGGCGCGCGAGGGCCAGGAGTTCGGCGTGCTGGAGCGGACCGTCGCGGTCGGCGGCCAGCTGCTGAAGCTGCAGGGCCTCGGCGGCGTCTACGACGAGATCTTCCTGCCGCTGCACGGCGAGCACCAGGCCCGCAACGCGGCACTCGCGCTGGCCGCTGTCGAGGCGTTCTTCGGCGCCGGTGCCGATCGGCAGCTGGACGTGGAGCGGATCCGCGCCGGATTCGCCTCGGTCCTCGTGCCCGGCAGGCTGGAGCGCGTGCGAGCCGCACCGACGGTGCTCGTCGACGCCGCCCACAACCCGCACGGCACCCGGGCGCTGGCTGACGCGCTGAGCTCGGAGTTCAGCTTCCGCAAGCTCGTCGCCGTGGTCGGCGTGCTGGGCGACAAGGACGCGCGCGGCATTCTGGCCGAGCTGGAACCGGTCGTGGAGGAGCTGGTGCTGACCCGCAACTCCTCGCCGCGCTCGCTGGACCCGGACGAGCTGGCGGGCATCGCGCTCGACATCTTCGGGCAGGACCGGATCATGGTCGAGCCCAGGCTGGACAACGCGGTCGAGCAGGCGATCCAGCTGGCGGAGGAGACCGACGACCCCGGCGAGTCGGTGTCCGGCGGTGGTGTCGTGATCACCGGATCCGTGGTGACCGCGGGAGAGGCCCGCGCCCTGTTCGGCAAGGAGCCCGCGTGAACGAGACGGGAGCGGTCGTGGCCGAGGAATCCGAGCCCGAGAAGGGCCTGCCGGAGGCGCCGGAAGGCGTGCGGGACCCGTGGAAGGGCCTGCGCGGCATCATGGCGGCCACCCTGGCGCTGGAGTTCATCACGTTCCTGCTGGCGCTGCCGGTGGTGTGGAAGTTCGGCGCGGGGGTCTCCAGCGCCGGCTTCGTGATCGTCATCGTGCTCTCGGTGCTGATGCTGGCCGCGGCCTTCGTGCAGCGCCGCCCCTGGGGGCTGGGATTCGCGCTGGCCCTGCAGGCGGCCATGATCCTGTGCGCCTTCATCCACCCGTCGATCGGCATCATGGGCGCGATCTTCGCGCTGATCTGGGCCTACGTCCTCCACCTGCGCAAGGACATAGCCAAGCGCATGCGCGAGGGCCGGCTCTACGACCAACTCGGCCACCCCCCAGGCCACCCCGAGGGCACCGACTGACCCAGGTGGTCCCCAATTTCTTAAGTATTTGGACGTCACCCGAGTGAACGTCAAATACTTAAGAAATTGGGGACCACCACCCGGTCAGGTGAGGTCGATGACTGCTCGGCCGAGGATCTCGCTGCGGTTTAGGGCGTCGAAGGCGTCCTGGACCTTCTCGAAGGGGTAGCGGCGGCTGATGGCGTCCTGCGGGCGGAGCTGGCCCCGGGCGACCAGGTCGAGCAGGACCGGCATGTCCCGGCGGGGTTTGGCGCCGTAGGAGCCCTTGATCTGGAGCTTGCGCCTGGCGATGGTGGCGAGGTCGAACTCGCCGGTCGTGCCCCGAGCGGCGATGCCGACGACCACGACCTGGCCGCCTTCGACGACCGAGTCCCTGGCGACGTTGAACGTCGGGACCGCGCCCAGCGCCTCGAACGCGACGTCCACACCGCGGCCGCCGGTGAGCTCGCGGATGACCGCAGGCGCGTCCACCTCTGACGAGTTCACCGTGTGCGTGGCGCCGAGCTGGCGGGCGGCTTCGAGCTTGTCCTCGCTGATGTCCACCGCGATGATCGTCGACGCGCCGAACACCGCCGCCAGCTGGATCAGGGCCGAGCCCACTCCACCTGCGGCCACCACCGCTACGGTGTCGCCGACCTGCACGTTCGCCGCGTGCCGGAGCGCGCCGTAGGCGGTCATCGTCGAGCACCCGACCGAGGCCACGTCCGAGAGCTCGACCCCGTCGGGAACCCGGTACACCGAGGTCGCGGGCGTCACGCAGCGCTCGGCCAGCCCGCCCTGCGAGTACATCCACACCGGCTCGCCGCCGCTGCGGTGCAACCGGGTGTCGTCGTCGTAGAGCTTGCCCTGACCGCGGTTGAACCGGAAGAACCTCTCGCAGATCTCCTCGTTGCCGCGGGAGCACTGCCCGCACTGGCCGCACGGCATGATGAAGCTGGTCACGACCGGATCGCCCACCGACAGCCCGCTCACGCCGGAGCCAAGCTCGGAGATCACGCCGGCGACCTCGTGGCCGAGCACGGCCGGGGTCGGGAACGGCAGCTCGCCCTTCATCACGTGGAGGTCGCTGTGGCAGGCACCGCAGGAGCGCACGTCGATGGCGACCTCACCGGCCCTCGGCGTCGGATCTCCCAGCTGCTCGATCCGCAACGGTGCGTTGGCGGCGGTGTGCACGGCGGCGCGCATCGTGACCTCCTCGTCAGACCGGCCAGTCGGTTTCTCCGGCCGTGAAGCTAGCCGTCCGACGGGCTGCGCACCAGGGCCCGCGCGGAGGCTGGATCTGCACACCGAAGTTTCACCTGCTCGTTCACCTGTGGTGAGCGCGGCGCGGCCTGGCCGGGCTAGAACCGGGGCATGACCCCCGAGAACCTGTCCCGCCGCGAGCTGCTGCGCCGCGGAGCCACCGGCGCCGGCCTGATGGCCGCGGGCGCGCTGCTGCCGGGCACCGCCTTCGCCCGTTCCGGACGTCCGGTGCTGACCCACGGCGTCCAGCTCGGCGATCCGCGCCCGGACGGAGCCGTGGTGTGGACGCGGGCCGACCGCCCGTCCCGGATGTTCGTCGAGATCTCCGCCCGCGAGGACTTCCGCGACGCCCTGCGCGTTCCGGGGCCGGTCCTGACACCTGACACGGACGGCACCGGTGAGCTGCGGCTCTCCGGCCTCCCGTCAGGTCATGAGGTGCACTACCGGGTCACCGCGGAGGACCTGGACGGCAGGGTCGTCAGCGAGGGCCTGACCGGCAGCTTCCGGACCGTGCCGCAGGACCGCCGCGACGTGCGGTTCCTGTGGTCCGGGGACGTGGTCGGCCAGGGCTGGGGCATCAACCCGGACATCGGCGGCATGACGATCTACCGCGCGATGGCCGACCGCGAACCGGACTTCTTCCTGCACAGCGGGGACACCGTCTACGCCGACGGACCCGTGGAGGAGTCGGTGGCGTTGCCCGACGGCCGGGTCTGGCGCAACGTCGTCACCCCGGAGAAGGCCAAGGTCGCCGAGAGCCTCGCCGAGTACCGGGGCCAGTTCGCCTACAACCTGCTCGACGAGAACGTGCGCGCGTTCGCCGCGCGCGTCCCGCAGCTGATCCAGTGGGACGACCACGAGGTCACCAACAACTGGTACCCGGGCGAGGTCCTCGACGACGACGCCTACACCGAGAAGCGCGTCGACGTGCTGGCCGAGCGCGCGTTCCAGGCGTTCCACGAGTGGCAGCCGATCCGCAGGCAGGACGCCGTCGACGGGCGGGTCTACCGGAAGGTCTCGCACGGACCGCTGCTGGACGTGTTCGTGCTGGACATGCGCAGCTATCGCGACCCGAACTCCGCGGGAACCGCGCCGGAGCGCATCCTCGGCGACGAGCAGGCCCGCTGGCTGGTCCGCGAGCTGTCCGCGTCGCGGGCGACCTGGAAGGTCATCGCCTCCGACATGCCGATCGGCGTCATCGTCCCGGACGGGGACAAGATCGAGGGCGTCGCCAACGGGCTGCCGGGCGCCCCCAACGGCCGCGAGTCCGAGCTGGCGCGGGTGCTGCAGGAGATCAGCCGCCGGCAGGTCCGCAACGTCGTCTGGCTGACCGCCGACGTGCACTACTCGGCCGCGATCAACTACTCGCCGCAGCGCGCCGCGTTCACCGGCTTCGACGAGTTCTGGGAGTTCGTCTCCGGGCCGCTCAACGCGGGCGCCTTCGGCCCCAACGACCTCGACCCGACCTTCGGGCCGGAGATGGCCTTCGTCAGCGCCCCCGCTCGCCAGGGCGCGTCGCCGATGGAGGGCTTCCAGCACTTCGGCGAGGTCACCATCGACGGCACCACGGGACGGCTCACCGTCGACCTCCGCGATCAGCGAGGCGCCGCTCTCTGGAGCAAGACCCTCGAACCCCGCCCCTGAGCCCACCGATCCCGTTCGGGAGGCGTGATCGATTCGAGCCCCGGGTATAAGGGCTTCACCTGCGTCGATACGCTTGCGGTCAAATCGGGCGCTGGGATCTCTGCGCCTGGCGCAACCGTGATGTGAGGAGAGAGAACGTGAGCGAGCGCACTCTGGTGCTGGTCAAGCCCGACGGCGTCGAGCGGGGCCTCGTGGGCGAGGTGATCAGCCGGATCGAGCGCAAGGGCCTGAAGCTGGTCGCGCTGGAGCTCAAGAACGTCGACCGCCAGCTCGCCGAGCAGCACTACGCCGAGCACGACGGCAAGCCGTTCTTCGAGAGCCTGATCGAGTTCATCACCGGCGGCCCGGTCGTGGCGGCCTGCGTCGAGGGACCGAAGGCCATCGCGGCGTTCCGGCAGCTGGCCGGCGGCACCGACCCGGTCGACAAGGCCGCCCCGGGTTCGATCCGCGGCGACTTCGGCCTGGAGGTCCAGTACAACCTGGTCCACGGCTCGGACTCGACGGAGTCCGCCGCCCGTGAGCTCAAGCTCTGGTTCCCCGAGCTGAACGCCTGACGCTGGACGTCCCTGGTGGGGGTGGGGAAGTTTTCATGAAAACTTCCCCACCCACCCCACCACCCACAAGGGGCCACCCACCACGCGTGTGCAGGCGGCGAGGGTGGGTTGTTCGCCCCCGGTCGGCGTCCCGCCGGGGCACCTCTACCCTGGTCGGGTGGCTGCGGAGTCCGTTTTCGACAGGTTGGAGCCCCTGCTGGCTCGGGTGTCCAAGCCCGTGCAGTACGTGGGCGGCGAGCTCAACTCGACCGTGAAGGCGTGGGAGGACACCACCGTCCGGTGGTGCCTGATGTACCCCGACGCCTACGAGGTGGGGCTGCCCAACCAGGGCGTCCAGATCCTCTACGAGGTCCTCAACGAGCAGCCCGACGTGCTCGCCGAGCGCGCCTACGCGATCTGGCCGGATCTCGAAGAGCTGATGCGCGAGAACGGGATCCCGCAGTTCACCGTGGACGCGCACCGCCCGGTGGGCGACTTCGACCTCTTCGGCATCAGCTTCGCCACCGAGCTCGGCTACACCAACCTGCTCGGCGCGCTGGACCTGGCCGGAATCCCGCTGCACGCGGTGGACCGCACCGACGACCACCCGATCGTGCTGGCCGGTGGGCACGCCGCGTTCAACCCCGAGCCGATCGCCGACTTCCTCGACGCGGCGGTGCTGGGCGACGGTGAGGAAGCGGTCCTGGAGATCACCGAGGCCGTCCGACGCTGGAAGAACGAGGGCCGCCCGGGTGGTCGCGACGAGCTGCTGCTGCGGCTTGCCGAGTCCGGCGGCGTCTACGTCCCCAAGTTCTACGACGTCGGCTACGCCGAGGACGGCGGCATCGCCGAGGTCGTGCCCAACCAGGAGCGCGCCCCCTACCGGGTGTTCAAGCGCACCACCATGGAGCTCGACGACTGGCCGTACCCCAAGCAGCCGCTGGTCCCGCTCGCCGAGAGCGTGCACGAGCGGATGAGCGTGGAGATCTTCCGCGGCTGCACCCGCGGCTGCCGCTTCTGCCAGGCCGGGATGATCACCCGCCCGGTCCGCGAGCGCTCCATCGAGGGCATCGGCGAGATGGTGCAGCGTGGCCTGGAGAACACCGGGTTCGAGGAGGTCGGCCTGCTGTCGCTGTCCTCGGCCGACCACTCCGAGATCGCCGAGGTCACCAAGGGCCTCGCCGACCGCTACGAGGGCACCAACACCGGTCTGTCGCTGCCGTCGACCCGGGTCGACGCCTTCAACATCGACCTGGCCAACGAGCTGTCCCGCAACGGCCGCCGCTCCGGGCTCACCTTCGCGCCCGAAGGCGGCAGCGAGCGGATCCGCCGCGTGATCAACAAGATGGTCTCCGAGGAAGATCTGATCCGCACCGTTTCGGCGGCCTTCGCCAACGGCTGGCGGCAGGTCAAGCTGTACTTCATGTGCGGTCTGCCGACCGAGGAGGACACCGACGTCCTGCAGATCGCCGAGATGGCCAAGGAGGTCATCCGCGCTGGTCGCGCGGCGTCCGGGCGCAAGGACATCCGGTGCACGATCTCCATCGGCGGGTTCGTGCCCAAGCCGCACACCCCGTTCCAGTGGGCTTCGCAGACCGACCCGGAGACCGTCGACGACCGGCTGCGCAAGCTGCGCGAGGCGATCAACACCGACCGCTCGCTGGGCCGCAACATCGGCATGCGCTACCACGACGGCAAGCCCTCGCTGATCGAAGGACTGCTCTCCCGCGGTGACCGCCGCCTGGGCCGGGTCATCGAGCGGGTGTGGCGCGAGGGCGGCCGCTTCGACGGCTGGAACGAGCACTTCTCCTACGAGCGCTGGGTCGACTGCGCGGAGGCCGAGCTCGCCCAGGTGGGCGTCGACCTGGCCTGGTTCACCACCCGCGAGCGGACCGAGCACGAGATCCTGCCGTGGGACCACCTGGACTCCGGGCTGGACAAGGAGTGGCTGTGGGCGGACTGGCAGGACGCCCTGGAAGCCCGCGAGCAGGACGACTGCCGGTGGACCCCGTGCTTCGACTGCGGTGTGTGCCCGACGATGGGCACCGACATCGAGGTCGGCCCGACCGGGCGAAACCTGCTGCCGATCTCGCCGGTCGGCCAGGGCTCTCCGGTGCGGAACTCGGCGTTCACCAACGGCTGACCTGCGTGTTCGTGCGCGAACATGCGGTTGGGCACGAACGTGCGTGAAACCCTCGGCCGGGTACGGTCTGGGTCGAAAAACTTCCCGCTGGGTGTTGTCACCTCGCGGTTGAGCAAGCAAGCATCGGCATCGTGAGCGGTCCTGGGGGACCGGCGATGGCGATCATGGTCGGGGAGGCATTCTGAGTCGGAGAGATCATCCCAATCCTTCGGCGCCGCCGGTGCAGAAGCTGCGCCTGCGCTACGCCAAGAGGGGGAGGCTGCGGTTCACCTCGCACCGCGACGTGGCGCGCACGTTCGAGCGCGCGCTGCGCCGGGCCGGAGTCCCGATGGCCTACTCCCAGGGCTTCAGCCCGCACCCCAAGGTGTCCTGGGCCGGAGCCGTGCCCACCGGTGTGTCCAGCGAGGCGGAGTACGTCGAGCTGCAGTTGGTCGAGCACGTCGAGCCCGAGGCCCTGCGCACCGAGCTGGACGCCGCTCTGCCCGACGGCATCGACCTCATCGAGGCCGTCGAGGCGCGTCCGGGTCCGCTCGCGGACCGGCTCCAGGTCAGCAGGTGGCGCCTCGACCTGCCCGGCACGGACGTGTCCGAGCTGCGCAGGGCGACCGACCAGCTGATGGCCGCGGACAGCGCGCTGGTCGAGCGGATGACCAAGGACGGCCGTCGTACCATCGACGCTCGTGCCGCGCTGCTCGATGCGGAGGTGTTCGAGGGCCCTCGGCCGATTGCGCAGCGTGATCAAAAACGCGACGCGACCGCCCGGGTGGACGATTGGCCCGAGGCGTCCGCACCGTATGGGATACTCGTAACGGTCGTGCGGCAGACAACACCCGTCGTACGGCCCGACGACGTACTGAGCGCCCTGCGTGTCGTCGCCGGTCTGGCACCGTCGGCCGCCACGAGCGCGACCCGGCTGGAACAGGGTCGGCTCGATGACGGGGGAGGCATTGCCGACCCGTTGGCCCAGGACTCAGGCGGCGACCGGACTCCGGCGGGAGAGCCCGCGGTCGGGTGACGGACGTTGTGACGTCGTCGACCCGCCGTACGGCTTCCCGGCCTGCAGGTCCGGGGCGGAGGGACCACGAAGAATTGCCGTCGCCCGCGGGCGGCGGAAACTAAAAGATCGCACATGCCTCTGTGCGGCCGCGTCCACCGGACGCGCCCGGGGGCGGAGGAGCTGGATGTTGAACATGGACACGCCCGCTGGGAACAACGCCAGCGGGCAATCGCCCACACCCACCCAGGATGCGCAGGGCACCATCGAGTTGCCCGCGAAGCTCAGGGTGCACGCGCTCGCCAAGCTGCTGGGAGCCAGCAGCCGGGAGATCATCAAGGCGCTGGACGAGCTCGGTGAGCCGGTCCGCAGCGCTCAGTCGAACATCAACCGGGACCTGGCCCTGCGCGTCGTGCAGTCGCTGAACCCGGAGCTGGTCGCCGACGACGGTGAGGACGCGGCCGAGGCCGCCCCGGCTGCCGAGCAGCAGGATTCCGCGCCCCAGGCGTCGGGCAAGCCCGATGCCGAGGCGCCTGCGCCGGAGAAGAGCGCCGCGGTGCCCGCCGCGGACTTCGCGCCCGCTCCGGCCGGATCGGAATCGCAGGACCCCTCGGCCGGGCTGACGCCGGCGTTCGCCGCTCCGGAGGCCATGTTCCTGGCCCCGCAGGCGTCGGCGCCGAACAAGGCCGACAAGCCGAAGCCGGAGCCCGAGGCCGCCCCGGCCGAGAAGGCCGCCGAGCCCGCAGCCGAGCCTCAGACCACGTCCGACGACGATCAGGACGAGTCCGCCGACGACGGCGACGACGACTCCGGTGACGCCGGCAGCCGCCGCCGTCGCCGTCGGGGCCGTCGTGGCCGCGGGCGCGGTCGCGGTGCCGACTCCGACAACGAGTCCGGTGCCGAGGACGGCTCCGAGAGCACCCAGCCGGAGGCCACCAAGACCGAGTCCGGCGAGAGCTCCGAGGAGTCCGAGGAGCAGTCCTCCGAGTCGGACGGCCAGTCCGAGGGGAGCCGTCGGCGTCGTCGGCGTCGTCGCCGCAAGGGCTCGTCGGACGACGAGAGCGGTAGCCGCGAGGACGACCCGCCGAACACCGTCGTGCACGTCCGCGAGTCCGCGCCCGAGTCCTCCCGGCAGGACTCCAGCGACGACGAGGTCCGCTCGGTCAAGGGTTCGACCCGCCTGGAGGCCAAGCGCCAGCGCCGCCGGGACGGCCGCGAGGCCGGTCGTCGCCGCGCGCCGGTGCTCTCCGAGTCGGAGTTCCTGGCCCGCCGCGAGTCGGTGGACCGCAAGATGGTGGTCCGCCAGAGCGGGGACCAGACCCAGATCGCGGTCCTCGAGGACAACGTCCTCGTAGAGAACTTCGTGACCTCGTCGGGCACGGGTTCGCTGGTCGGCAACGTCTACCTGGGACGCGTGCAGAACGTGCTGCCCAGCATGGAGGCCGCCTTCGTCGACATCGGCCGGGGCCGCAACGCGGTCCTCTACGCCGGTGAGGTCGACTGGGACGCCGCCGGGCTGGCGGGCAAGGCCCGTCGCATCGAGCAGGCCCTGCAGACCGGCGACAGCGTCCTGGTGCAGGTCACCAAGGACCCGATCGGCCACAAGGGCGCGCGCCTGACCACCCAGATCAGCCTGCCGGGCCGGTTCCTGGTCTACGTGCCGGGCGGCGGCGCCACCGGCATCAGCCGCAAGTTGCCCGACACCGAGCGCAAGCGCCTCAAGGAGATCCTCAAGCGGATCGTCCCGGAGAACGCGGGCGTCATCATCCGCACCGCCTCCGAGGGCACCAGCGAGGACGCCCTCGATCGCGACGTGCGGCGGCTGCAGGCGCAGTGGGAGGTCATCAAGGAGAAGGCCGAGACCCCCGGCGCGAACGCCCCGCAGCTGCTCTACGAGGAGCCCGACCTGCTGATCAAGGTCGTTCGCGACCTGTTCACCGAGGACTTCTCGTCGATGACCGTCCAGGGCAACGATGCGTGGGAGACCATCGAGGCCTACGTCCAGCACGTGGCGCCCGACCTGGCGCCGCGGCTGGAGAAGCACGTCGGCAAGAACGACGTCTTCCACGAGAAGCGGATCAACGAGCAGATCTCCAAGGCGCTGGACCGCAAGGTCTGGCTGCCCTCCGGCGGTTACCTGGTCATCGACCGCACCGAGGCCATGACGGTGATCGACGTCAACACCGGCAAGTTCACCGGCTCCGGGGGCAACCTGGAGGAGACGGTCACCCGCAACAACCTGGAAGCCGCGGAGGAGATCGTCCGCCAGCTCCGGTTGCGCGACATCGGCGGCATCATCGTCATCGACTTCATCGACATGGTGCTGGAGGCCAACCGGGACCTGGTGCTGCGCAGGCTCACCGAGTGCCTGGGCCGGGACCGCACCCGTCACCAGGTGGCCGAGGTGACCTCGCTCGGCCTGGTGCAGATGACCCGCAAGCGCGTGGGCACCGGCCTGCTCGAGGCCTACAGCAGCACCTGCGAGCACTGCCGCGGGCGTGGCCTGATGGTCTCCACCGAGCCGATCAACCACCAGCACGGCAACGGCGGCGGCAACAACGGCCAGAGCGGTGGTGGCAACGGCGGTGGCCGGCGCAACCGCAACCGCGGCAAGCAGCAGGACGCCGAGCAGCAGGCCACGGAGTCGAAGAACGGGCAGAAGTCCGAGGCCAAGCAGGACTCCAAGTCCGAGTCCAAGGGCGAGGCCAAGCAGGAGCCGAAGCAGGAGCCGAAGTCGGAGACCAAGGCTGAGGCGAAGTCCGAGGCCAAGTCCGAGGAGCGCAAGCCGGAGCCTGCTCCGACCGAGCCGAAGCAGGCTGAGCCGAAGCAGGACACCAAGCAGGCCGAGACCAAGCAGGCCGAGACCAAGCAGGACATCAAGCAGGCCGAGACCAAGCCGGCCGAGCCCGCTCAGGTCGAGCCGGTTGCCGAGTCGAAGCCTCAGGTCAGCGAGACCCCGGCCGCGCCCCAGCCGGTCGAGGCGAAGCCGGAGCCGGCCGAGCCCCAGGCCGAGTCCAACGGAACCCGGCCGCGCCGCAAGGCCGTCCGGTCCGCGGGGAGCGCGGGCGCCCCGGTCCAGCCGCTCGTGGTGTCCAAGCCCGAGCAGCCGCAGTCGACCGGGGACGGTCTGGCGGACATCGAGCCGGCGACTCCGGTCCGCCGGACGCGTCGCCGCGCGGTCTCCCGTCCGTCCGGTCCGCCGGTCGAGGACTGACCTGATCAACACCGGAAATGGCCGATCCGTTCAAGAACGGGTCGGCCATTTCCGCTTAACGTCGGTGGCATGACACGTTGCACACCGCAGCGCTTGGCCGCCGCCGAGCGCTTCATCTGGCTCACGGCCCGCGTGCTGGAGCAGCGCCGCTTCGAGCACCTCCACGCGGAGGGGTCGGCGGACGCGGTCCGGACCGCGCTGGAGGCCTACCGCTGCGCCGATGGCGGCTACGGATACGGCCTGGAACCCGACGTGCGCGGACCGATCAGCCAGCCGCTGCAGACCTGGACGGCGCTGACGATCCTGGACGAGGTCGGGCGCTGCGCCGAGGCCGCACCGGCCGTCTGCGACCACCTCAGCACCATCACCCGCCCTGACGGCGGCGTTCCCGGCGGCGACGTGCGGCTCGGTGACTACCCGCACGCGCCGTGGATCCCGGTGGTCGAGGAGCCCGCGGGGAACCTGCTGTCGACGGCGCTGCTGGCCGGGGTCCTGCACAAGAACTCGGTCGCGCATCCGTGGTTGTCGGGCGCGACCGAGTTCTGCTGGAAGAACATCGACGCGCTCACCGGGACCCATCCGTACGAGGCGATCGCCGCGATGGCGTTCCTCGACCACGTGCCGGAGCGGGAACGGGCCGTCGAAGCCGCGGAGCGCATCGGCGGGTTGATCCGCGAGGCCGGCTACGTGCTGCTCGATCCTGAGCGGCCGGAGCTGGCGCGGGTGGCGCCCGGCTACGCCTCCGGCGAGATCCCCGGGGTGTGCGACTACGCGGCGAGCCCATCGGGGCTGGCCCGGCGGTGGTTCAGCGACTCGGAGCTGGAGCGGGGTCTGGATCACTTGGCGGCGCAGCAGCAGGAGGACGGCGGTTGGCCGATCCACTGGCTGGAGTGGTCGCCGAGCACGGCGCTGGAGGGCAGGCCGCGGGTCACGCTCGACGCGCTGCGCGTCCTGAGCGCCTACGACGAGGCCTGACCTCGGACGAAGTCGGCCCGCGGCGTCGTGCCGGCGAGTCGGCGGAACTCCCTGGTGAGGTGGGCCTGGTCGGCGTACCCGCAGCGGTGGGCGAGGTCGGCGAGGCGGTGCCCGCCGCCGCTGCGGACCGCTCGCTGGAAGCGCAGCACGCTCACCAGCGCGTGCGGTCCGTACCCGGCCGCGTCACCGATCCGGCGTCGCAACTGCCGCTCGGACATGCCGATCCGGACCGCGAGGCCGCTGATCGACGGCGGTCGCGGATCGTCCAGGGCGGCCACCGCGGCCGCGGTGGCGCGGTCGGGCTCCCACTCGGTGAGCCGTTCCCGCGCGAACCCCTCCAGCAGCGCGGGTGCCAGCGCGGGGCGTTCGGCGATGGCCTCGGCGAGATCCCGCGCCCGGGAGCCCCACAGCTCGGTGGCGTCGATCTGGGAGTTCTGGGCTTCGGCTGCGGGGATGCCGAGCAGGAGCCGGGCTCGTCCGGGCCGGGCGCGGATGCCGAAGATCGGTGTCCCGGCGAGCGAGGACGTCCAGGGCCGGGTGTCGGGTCCCACGACCTCGATCCGGCCGGCGCGCCAGATCAGGTCCACGCAGCCGTCGGGCACGACGAGCTGCGATCCCGCGGCGACCGCGTTCTCGTGCCCCCACAAGCACGAGACGAAGCCCCGCAGCCCAACCGAAGGCGACGACTCCCAATACCCCACTACCCCAGTATGCGACGCCCACACGACACCCGACCCGAACCCCACGACCCAGGCCGGGGCGAGGGTCGGGTGAGGTGCGTGCGCGGGCAACGCCCAGTTTTAGTCCTAATCAGGAGGGTTTCGCGCCCGGAAGGTCCGCTCAGTTCGGACTAAAACTGGGAGCTGCTGAGGAATGCGAGCGGCCCGGCTCCCTGCGGAGAGGGAGCCGGGCCTCAGCTGCGGATCAGTTCTGGTCCGAGTCGAAGGACGGGATGTCCGTCCTGTCGTCGGAGCTGGGCATGTCGCCCGGCAGCTCCAGGCCCTTCGTGAGCGGGCCCGGTGACCAGAAACCGGAATGGGTCTCGTCGTGCAGCTTCAGAGCCGCGGAGGCCGGCAAGGCGTCCGGGTTGTAGGGGTGCACCTGGTACAGCGAGCCCCAGTCCTTCTGCGGATCGTCGTTGAGGTACGTCGGCAGGAGGCGCGCGCTGGAGGAGACGTTCATCCAGCCGAACGTGCCACCGGCGTCCGGCGAGGACCAGCCCTCACCGGTGCCGCGGACCTGCTCGCCGCCGCTCACCCGGAACTTCGGCATCTCGGCGATGCCGTTGTAGAGCCCGGAGATCTCCAGGCACGGGTGCACCAGCCCGGCGGGCCACTCCACGAACGCCGGGTCGTTGCCGACGACCTGGGTGAGCTGGGTCAGCTTCGGGACGCGGGGTGCCGACACGGCCAGCCAGCCGGTCTGCCCCAGCGACTGGTCCACCAGCACCATCCGCAGCTTCGTGGCGTCCTTCGCCTCGTCGCCGAGCATGTAGCGATGCTCCCGCCAGCCCGGAGGCGGTCCCTGCTCGACCGGAGAACGGCTCGTCACCTGGAAGCCCTGCGGGGTGTCCTTGCCCAGCTCGAAGTACACCTGGTTCGCGCCGGTCTCGGAGCCCGCGATGCTGATCGCGACCGGTAGCTTCCCCGCTGCGGCTTCCTCCGGGATGTCGTACCAGGGGGTGCGCAGCTCGCCGGTGCCCAGGCCCTCCTCGTCGTAGCTGCCCCAGACCGGGGCGTCCGCTCCGCCGAACTGGTTCGGCGGACGCCAGCTCGGCGAGTCCGGGGACGACTCGTCGGTCGGCGGCACGCCCGGGTCGCTGAAGCCCACCTGCTTGGGCTGCAGGTACTGCTGGGCGTTCTCCTGGTTGGACAGCCGCTGCGGCGGCAGCTTCAGGTCGGGTCGCTGGGAGGGGGCCGCCACCGTCGGCTGCTGCGGGGACGCCTTGAGCACGCCTTCGCGCGGGTTGGTCTCCACCCCGACGGAGTCCGACAGACCGCAGCTCTGGTGGGTGAGCTGCTTGATGTTGTCGGTGCCCAGCGTGTAGCTCGGGCCCCGCTCGACGATGCCCTTGCCGAACGCGGCGAGCTCGCCGAGCACCAGCAGCGCGCACAGCACCGACAGCGGTGCGGTGGCCCAGCGCAGCGCCAGGTTGCGCTTCTCCTTGCTTTCCCAGCTCTCGTCGACGACCGTCGGGTTGTTCTCGTCGATCCTCAGGTGCTCGACGACCGCGATGATGGCGGTGATCGCCGCGACCACGAGGATCATCGTGCTGGCCTTGTAGCCCTTGATCGACGGCGGCTTGTCGAACCACGGTACGCCCCAGCCGGAGACGTACCACCAGGCGTTGGGCCCGGTGACCGCGAAGGCCAGGATCACCAGCAGGCCCGTCACGAACGCCATCCGGTTGCGGCGGGAGCGCAGCACGGTCGTGCTCGTGGCCAGCGCGGTGAGAGCGGCGAGCGCGCCGCCGACCGCGGCGAAGATGCCGAAGTGGTGGGTGTGCTTGGTGGGCGTGAGCGCCAGCACCGCGAAGGACATCGCGGCCACCGCGAGCAGTCGGCGGCTCGGGCCGAGCGCCGCACCGCGAATCCGTCCCCGGCGCAGCAGGACCACACCGCAGGCCGCCACGCACAGGATGACCAGCAGCACCGGGAAGCGGCGGCTCAGCGAACCGTCGGCGCTCTCGCTGAACAGCAGCAGGTACCGGCTGAGCTCCTCGTACCAGCGGCCGTTGGGTCCGAAGGTCGTCTTGAGCTCCATCGCGTCCATGACCGACTGGTAGGTCTGGTCGTAGAACACCAGCGTGAGGATCACGAACCCGGACAGCGAGATCGGTGCCAGCACCGGCAGCCAGCCGAACTGCTGCGCTCGCTTGCGCACCATGCGGAACAGCGGCTTGAAGCCCGCGATGTAGGGCAGCACGGCGATCAGGCCGTGCGGGTTGACCCCCACCGACAGCGCGGCGGCGACCAGGCCCAGCGCGGCCGGCGTCAGCCGCTCGGTTGCCAAGGCCCGCTCGACGGCGCACAGCGCCAGCAGCGAGAACAGCACGACGACCGGTTCGGCGCGCAGCCCGTTGTTGTAGGGCAGCCAGAAGGCGAGGAACACGGCCGCGGCGGCCCAGCCCGCTGCGTTGCTGCGCCGGACCTGCTGGCCGAGCCTCGGCAGCACCTCGCGGGAGATCAGCAGCCAGCTGATGATGCCCATCAGCAGCGCGGGCAAGCGGACCCACGGCGTCGCCGTGGAGACCCGGACCCACAACGAGTAGACCTCGTAGAACCAGCCGAACGGCGATTCGGGGTTGGCGAACCAGCGGTAGTAGTTGCTGACGTACCCGGCGCTCTGCTCCGAGCGCACCATGCTCAGCACGTAGCCGTCATCGGAGGTCATCGCCCCGATCAGCCACCAGATCCCCAGCGCGGCGAACACCGAGATGTCGCGCAGGGTCGGCTTCCACCAGCGTCGCGGCACCAGTCGTGGCGCGCGCCTGCCGGCGAGGGTGTCCAGGCGGCGCAGGCACATCACCGCGCCGATGAACGAGGCCAGGGTGAGCGCGATGACCGTCGTCTTCAGCGGCGTCGCCCAGGAGCTGAACCGGTTGTCCACGCGGGCCTGGAAGTCCAGCCCGCGCACGTCGTCGCGCTTGTCGTCCAGGGAGGAGTAGATGCCGGTCAGCTGCGGGCGCTGGTCGCCGGTCTGGTTGACCCAGCGCTCCTTGCCGAGGGTGGCGGTGGTGCCTCCGGCGTCGGCCCGCACCTTCATCGTGCAGTCACCGGCGGGCAGCGGTGTGGTGCCGATCTGCTGGCCCTTGTTGTAGAGCAGCGCCTGCCCGTTGTCGACCTGCAGGGAGAGGCCGGTGAGCTGACCGGAGTCGGAGTCCGGCGGGTTCGTGTTCAGCAGGGACGCCGGTCCCTCGGTTCTGGCGTCCAGGCTGCGCGCCGAGGCGCACGGGATCTTCGCGTCCAGCCACACCGGTTCGTAGGTCACCAGTGGGGCCGAAACCGCTTGGGTTCCTTCCGCTGTCGGCCACCGCAACGTCCCCACCTTGTGGTTGACGGGGAGGAACGGAACCAGGAGCGCTAAGACGGTGCCCACCAGCCCGAGGAGCGAGGCGAGCAACCGCAACTTCTTCGCCGACTCTTGCTGCACGGGGAGACCCTACGGCCGATGACAGGGTGTGTTCTCCTGCCCCCCGGACTATTTCGTAAATGCGTCAGGTAATGCGCAACGCCTTTGTCAGTGGCTCGTTACCTCGGTGTGTTCGAAAACGAAATATTTGGTCACGAAGCGTGTTGTTCGGAATTCCTGGTTCCGGTCGTCGTGTCCGCTACCAGCACTGTCACGTCGTGTTCGCGGCCGGTTCGGTGCAACACGAGTTCCGCCAAAAGGCCCAGCGAGATCATCTGAACCCCGAAGATCTCCAGCAGAATCCCCAAGGTCAGAAGGGGACGGGTTCCGATGGACTCCTCGGTGAAAAGCCACACTCCGGTCAAGTAGAGCAACACCAGAGTTCCCAGCGTTCCCGCGACCATTCCCAGCCCGCCGAACAGGTGCGCGGGACGGCGTCCGTACCGGGTCAGCGCCATCACCGTGAGCAGGTCCAGCGCGCCGCGCGCGTAGCGCTCCAGCCCGTACTTCGACGTGCCGTGCTGCCGCGCCCGGTGGTTGACCGTCCGCTCCACGACGCGGTAGCCGAGCTGGTGGGCCAGCGCCGGGATGTAGCGGTGCAGCTCCCCGTACAGCGGGACCCGGCGGTAGACCTCGGTGCGGGCGGCCTTCAGCCCGCAGTTGTGGTCGGAGAGCCGCAGCCCGGTGATCAGGCCGGTGAACCAGTTGAACACCTTCGACGGCAGCCGCTTGCCCAGCGGGTCCTTGCGCTCGGCCTTGTGCCCGCTGACCAGGTCGGCGCCGGCGTCCAGCTCGTCCAGCAGCCGGGGGATCTCGGCCGGGTCGTCCTGCAGGTCCGCGTCGAGGGTGACCACGAGATCTCCGCGCACCTCGGCGACGCCGGAGGCCAGGGCGGCGGCCTTGCCGAAGTTGCGGCGGAGCCGGATGCCCCGGATCCGCGGGTCCAGCGCCGCGTGCTCGGCGATGACCTGCCAGCTGTCGTCGGTGCTGCCGTCGTCGACGACGACCAGCTCCCAGTCGCGGTGCTGGCCTTCCATGGCCTCGCGGATCTCGGCGAAGAGCTTCGGCAGGCTGTCGCGCTCGTCCTTGGCCGGTGCGAGCAGCGAGACTTCCGGGACACTCATTGCGCCACCTGCGGTTTCTCGGTGAGCGGCCGGATCCACCAGCCGTCGGGGAACTGGAAGGCCACGCGCAGCTGGCCCGGCTGGGCCGGCGCCACGGCCTGGAACCCGAGGCCGCTCTCGATGCCCGGTGTCGCGGCCTCGGCGTCCGAGCGCGGGATGTCGACCACGCCGCCGCCGACGACCGTGCCGGTCTGGTCGAGCACGGCCACGCAGCGCGCGCGTTCGATGCCGGAGATCGCCCAGCCCTTGATCATCCGGGCGCCGCCCTGGATCTGGTCGGTCTCGGCGTTGAGCACGACGTCCCGGCCGTCCGGGCGGGGTTCGCGCAGCGAGTCGACGCTGGGCGTGCGCCACTGCGCGGTGCTGACCCGGTCGCCGATGGTGAGCCCGTCCGGGCAGCCCAGGGAGAACTCGGGGGAGAAGGGGTAGTGCCCGAGCGCCTGGAGCCGCGGCAGCAGCTGACCCGGCGACGGGAAGCGGGAGGTGAACGCGTCGGGATGGCCGATTCGCGCCGCCACCGCGAGCAGTTGCTGGTTGGGCGCGTCGGCGCGCACGCTCTGCGCCATCGGCGCCCCGAGCGCGACGGTCGCCAGCACCGTGCCGCCCACCGCGGCCGTGCGGAACCGCGGCCACCGGGCCCAGGCGACCACGATGACCAGCACGGCGATCCACAGCGCGGCGGTCATGCTGTTGTACCGGCTCTGCAGCCCGGCCGATTCGCCGAACGCGGCGCGCGATCCCGAGATCATCACCGCGCAGCCCAGCGCGTACAGCGCGAGTCCCCACCAGGGAGCGGCGATCCGCCGCTCGGCGGTGGTCTGGTTCGCGTGCAGCACGAGCACGCCGAGACCGGCCACCCCGGCCAGCAGCGCGACCGAGGGTTCGGTGCCGGTCCACACCATGCCGAGCATGCTCAGACCGGCCAGCATCGCCTGCGCCGGATCGTCGGTCGGCGAACTCCCGCCGCCGCCTTGCGGGCCGCGCAGCACCAGCCACGTCGCGACCACCGCGAACCCGACGATCATCGGTGTCGCGATCCACTTCCGGCGGTCGCCGCGCAGCCACGCCACCAGCGCCAGCGCCGGCCACACGGCGAAGGAGGTGCCGTAGCTGATGGAGGCCAGCAGTCCGAGCGCGACGGCCGTCACCCGGCGCTCCCGGTGCGTCGCCAGCAAGGCGCCCAGCACCAGCAGCATCGCCAGGATCCAGGAGGCGCCGCTCATCGAGCGCACGTAGTTGTGGATGCCGTGCGGGTTGAACACCAGCGTCGAGGTCGCGGCGACCAGTCCCGCCCGCTGCCACGGGGTGAGGTGCTTCGGCAGCATCGCCAGCACCAGCAGGACGCACCCCACGCCCATCGCCAGCACCGCGAGTCCCAGCGGTTGGTTGAGCCCGTGGCCGAAGCGGGCGCTGAGCCAGAACAGCAGGCTCGGCAGCACGAAGGGGTGCTCGTTGCGGAAGCCCAGCAGCGCCTCGGGGCGCAGCGACCCGTCGGGCCCGGTGATGTCGAGCAGCACCCACCAGTAGTCGTAGAAGTGCATCTGCGGGTAGCGCAGGACCTCGCGCAGCATCATCAGCGGCGGGATGACGGCCGACAGCCCCAGCAGCAGCGGACCGAAGCGCCGGACCGGTCCGGGGATGGTCGGGGTCGTGGGTGGAACGGCCTCGCGGTCAGTTTCCGTGGCGATGTCAGTCACTGTGCGTTTCCCCAGATCATCAAGAGCAGCCACCGACGGTAGCAAGGGCAGGTCACGCAGGTGGTCGAACGGGGTGATCTGGCAGGGAACCGCCATCGGCGCGGGGGCGGTTCGCCGGTGCGCGGCGAGCTCGCTTATGCTGTTCCGGCTCGCCCGTCAGCGCGTGGTCCGAGGATCCGCACTGGTGGTACCGCCCCGGTCGATCGGGGACGGAAACCTGGTCTGTATGATGGGTGAGAACTTCTCGCCGCCGGACGGGCGGAGAGATTAAACGCCTGTTTCGAGTGCGGTCGCTCGCGCGGTCCTCGCTGCTGAGACAGGAACCCACCGAGACGCTGCACCGGCGGCGTGGTAGGAAGCCCCGGCTCTCGCGAGCCGTGGCGGACGTCCGCCGCACACTGGTGAATTAGCGAAACCGAGCAGCAGGAGACTTCCGACTCATGTACGCGATCGTCAAGACCGGCGGCAAGCAGTACAAGGTGGCTGTCGGGGACGTCGTCCAGGTCGAGAAGCTCGAAGGCGAGCTGGGCTCCGAGGTCGCGCTCCCGGCCGTTCTGGTCGTCGATGGCTCCGAGGTCACGACCGACGCCGACGCGCTGACCAAGGTGTCGGTGACCGGCGAGCTGGTCGAGCAGACCAAGGGCCCCAAGATCCGCATCCACAAGTTCAAGAACAAGACCGGCTACCAGAAGCGCCAGGGTCACCGGCAGAAGCTGACCCGGGTGAAGGTCACCGGCATCAACAAGTGAGGACCTGAGTAGTCATGGCACACAAGAAGGGCGCATCCAGCTCTCGGAACGGCCGCGACTCGAACCCCAAGTACCTCGGGGTGAAGCGCTACGGCGGCCAGGTCGTCAAGGCCGGTGAGATCCTGATCCGTCAGCGTGGGACCAAGTTCCACCCGGGTCTGAACGTCGGTCGTGGCAACGACGACACCCTGTTCGCGCTGGAGGCCGGTACCGTCGAGTTCGGACGTTACCGCGGCCGCAAGGCCGTCAGCGTGCAGCCCGTCGAGGCCTGATCCGGCTCTCGACGCAGGCCAGCAACTTCCCGGCGAGGGGCGGACCGGCATGACCGGGCCGCCCCTCGCTTTGTGCTGTCATGGGTGACCTCGGTCGCGGCCGGGAAGCGCAGCCGCCGCGCCGCTGTTGCAATCGAGACCAAGAGCTCCACCCGCCGGGCGCCCGCTCGGCTTGATCTTCCTGGAGGCATTCGTGTCGCGGTTCGTTGACCGCGTGACCATCAGCGTCGCCGCTGGCGACGGGGGAAATGGCTGCGCCTCGGTGCACAGGGAGAAGTTCAAGCCGCTGGGCGGACCGGACGGCGGCAACGGCGGCAAGGGCGGCGACGTGAGCCTCGTCGTCGATCCGGGCGTGCACACCCTGCTCGACTTCCACTACCGGCCGAACGCGCGCGCGGTGAAGGGCCAGCCCGGCAAGGGCGGTCACCGCAACGGCGCCCAGGGCGACGACCTCGTGCTGCCGGTTCCCGATGGCACGGTCGTCCTGTCCCCGGACGGGGAGGTGCTGGCCGATCTCGTCGGTCCCGGCACCACGTTCGTCGCCGCGGCCGGCGGTCGCGGTGGCCTGGGCAACGCCGCACTGGCTTCCAAGGCCCGCAAGGCACCGGGTTTCGCGCTGCTCGGCGAGCCGGGTGACGAGTTCGAGCTGGTGCTGGAGCTCAAGTCGGTGGCCGACGTCGGCCTGCTCGGCTTCCCCTCGGCGGGCAAGTCGTCGCTGATCTCGGTGATCTCGGCCGCGAAGCCGAAGATCGCCGACTACCCCTTCACCACCCTGGTGCCGAACCTGGGCGTGGTGACCGCGGGCGAGACCGTGTTCACCGTCGCCGACGTGCCGGGCCTGATCCCCGGCGCGAGCCAGGGACGCGGACTGGGACTGGACTTCCTGCGGCACATCGAGCGCTGCGCGGTGCTGGTCCACGTGGTCGACTGCGCGACGCTGGAGCCCGGCCGCGACCCGCTCTCCGACATCGACGCGCTGGAGAACGAGCTCGCCGAGTACACCCCGGCGCTGGCCGCGGAGCAGGGCGGCGTCGACCTGGCGACGCGCCCGCGCGTGGTGGTGCTGAACAAGATCGACGTGCCCGAGGCGCGCGAGCTCGCCGACTTCGTGCGCGCCGAGGTGGAGGAGCGCGGCTGGCCGGTCTTCGAGATCTCCACGGCTTCCCGCGAGGGCTTGCGCGAGCTGAGCTTCGCGATGGCGGCCGAGGTCGAGCGCTACCGCGAGACCCTGCCGGAGCCCGAGCCCGCACGCGTGGTCGTCCGGCCGGTCGCGGTGGACGACGGTGGCTTCACCGTCGAACCCGATCCGGAGGACGAGGACGCCTTCATCGTGCGCGGTGAGAAGCCGGAGCGCTGGATCCGCCAGACCGACTTCAACAACAGCGAGGCGGTGGGCTTCCTCGCCGACCGCCTGGCGAAGCTGGGCGTCGAGGAGGCGCTGGGCCGCAACGGCGCCGAGCCCGGCAGCCAGGTCACCATCGGCAACATGACCTTCGACTGGGAGCCCTCCACCCCGTCCGGGATGGCCAGCGTGCTCGGCCGACGCGGTCACGACCTGCGGCTGGAGTCCGACGACCGGGTTTCGGCGCACGATCGCAAGGCCGCCAAGAAGGCGCGTCGGGGCACCTCGCTGGACGAGTTCGGTCGCTACGTCGGCGACGAGGAGGAGGACGACGAGTGAGCCTCTCGGCGACTCGGCAGGCGGTCGCGGCCGCACGACGGATCGTGGTGAAGGTCGGTTCGTCGTCGTTGACCACCACCGAGGGCGGGCTGGACGCCGAGCGGCTGTCCGGCCTGGTGGACACGGTCGCCAAGCGCGTCGCCGCCGGGGGTCAGGTCGTGCTGGTCTCCTCGGGCGCCATCGCCGCCGGGATCGCGCCGATGGGGCTGCGCCGCAGGCCCAAGGACCTCGCGACCCAGCAGGCAGCGGCCTCGGTGGGTCAGCTCGCTCTCGCGCACGCCTACGCCGAGTCGTTCGCCCGCTTCGACCTCACCGTCGGCCAGGTGCTGCTCACCGCCGATGACGTGGTGCGGCGCAGCAACTACCGCAACGCGCAGCGCACGCTGAACCGGCTGCTCGGGCTGGGCGTGGTCCCGGTGGTGAACGAGAACGACACCGTGGCCACGACCGAGATCCGCTTCGGCGACAACGATCGCCTGGCCGCGCTCGTCTCGCACCTGGTCGGCGCCGACGCGCTGGTGCTCCTGTCCGATGTGGACGCCCTCTACGACGGCGACCCGCGCAAGGGCGGTGCGAAGGTGATCCGCGAGGTGACCGGCGCGGCCGACATGGCCGGGGTCGACGCGGGCAGCACCGGTGCGTCCGGATTGGGGACCGGCGGCATGGCTTCGAAGGTCGCGGCGGCGAAAGTCGCCTGCACCTCGGGAATTCCGGTGCTGCTGACGTCCTCGCCCAACGCGGGCAGCGCGCTCGGCGACGCGGACGTGGGCACGGCCTTCGCCGCCACCGGTGACCGCCTGTCGGCACGCCGCTTCTGGCTCGCTCATGCCGCGGGCGCCAACGGCAGGCTCTGGCTCGACGAGGGCGCGGTCGCGGCGGTCGTCAAGCGCCGGCGGTCGCTGCTGGCGGCCGGGATCACCGCGGTCGAGGGCGCTTTCGACGGCGGTGACGTCGTCGAACTCCTCAACCCCGCGGGCAAGGTCGTGGCCAGGGGAGTGGTCGCCTACGACGCCGAGGAGCTGCCCGACCTCGTCGGACGCTCCACCCACGACCTGCCGCCCGAGCAGCGCCGAGAGGTCGTCCACGCCGACGACCTCGTGCCGTTGCGTTGATGGGGAAGTTTTCATGAAAACTTCCCCATCCCACGATCAACGGAGTTCGGTGTTGCGAGTCTCGGGCAGGGTGCGGATCACGAAGAACGCGATCGCCGCACCGATCGCGATGTAGTAGAAGAACCCGGTCGAGGCGCCGAACTCGGCGAAGGCCTGGATGACCAGGGGAGCGGTGCCGCCGAAGACGGCGACCGTGAGGTTGTACCAGGCGCCGATGCCCAGACCGCGCAGCTCGGTGGGGAACAGCTCCGACATGATCGCCGGGGCGATCGAGGTCATCGCCGTGTAGAGCCCGACGCCGATGCAGAACACGACGA
The DNA here is from genome assembly GCF_054778355.1 of Saccharopolyspora tripterygii. Taxonomy (NCBI): domain Bacteria; kingdom Bacillati; phylum Actinomycetota; class Actinomycetes; order Pseudonocardiales; family Pseudonocardiaceae; genus Saccharopolyspora; species Saccharopolyspora tripterygii. The sequence goes on from NZ_BAAGZP010000038.1 coordinate 109,328, forward strand.
GCAGGCTGCCCAGACCCGGTCGCACCAGGCTCGACAGCGGCACGATCAGGATCGCGATCGCCGCGGACCACACGAGCAGCTGCGGCTTGCGGCCGTAGCGGTCGGAGAGCGCGCCCATCGGGTACTGCAGCGCGATGAACAGCGCCGTCCCGATGGACAGCGCGAGGAACACGTCGGTGGCGTCGGCGTCGCGGTTCTTCACCGCGAACGGGGTCAGCGCGCTGAAGAACGTGTAGTAGCACAGAGTCGAGAGCATCGAGAACCCGATGAGCTGCCCGACCGCCTTGGGGTGCTCCCGCAGCGTCAGCATCAGCGGATTCTTCAGCGCCTCGGCCTTGGTCTTGTTCTCCTCGTACTGCTCGGTCTCGGTCAGGGTGCGCCGCAACCACATGCCGAGGACGCCGAGCACGCCGCCGATGATGAACGGGATCCGCCAGCCGTAGTCCGACAGCTGCTGCTCGCTGAGCGCGGAGGTCAGCCCGAAACCCAGCAGCGACGCGATGAGCAGCGCGGCGCCCGTGGAGATGTAGAAGAACGACGAGTACCGGCCCCGCCGGGACGGCGGTGCGATCTCGGCGAGGTAGGCCGAGGCGTTGGAGACCTCCCCGCCTAGCGAGAGACCCTGCCCGATGCGGGCGAGGATGAGCAGGATCGACGCCAGCCAGCCGATGGTGTCGAACGTCGGCAGGATGCCGATGATCAGCGAGCCGCCTGCCATCAGCCCGATCGTCACTAGCATCGCCGTCTTGCGTCCGCGCAGGTCGGCGAAGCGGCCGAGCAGCCACCCGCCCAGCGGCCGGAAGAAGAACGCGAGCGCGAACGTCGCCAGCGTGTTGATCAGCGCCCACTCGCCGGGGAAGAACGCGGAGGCGAAGTAGACGCTGAACGCGGCGTAGATCGTCCAGTCGTACCACTCGATGGCGTTGCCGATGCTCGCCGCGACGAGCGTTCGGACCGGGAGCTTGTGGGCCACCGCTTCGTCTTGGGGCATCGGAACCTCCGCGTCGCACCCGGTGTGGGGGTGCCGACACGTTAAGCCCTCGCCCGGATGCGCGGAAGGTCCGATTCCCAACTGGAACCCGGAAGTTCCCCCGGCTCATCGCGTTCGCTGCGGCACACTGCCCGGATGGACACGGTGCGCGGTGCGGCGGACGAGCTGGTCGAGCTGCTCGTCGAGGAGAACCCGCTGAACGAGCTGCTGCAGGGCCTGCCGGGGACCTCCGACCGGCTCAACGATCCGGCGGAGGAGGCGGAAGCGGATCTGCGCGACCGCGCGCTGCGCATCGCCGCCATCGCCGCTGAGCTCGACGACGACCTCACCAGGGCGGTGGTGATCGCCGAGGCGGAGGGCGTGGCCACCCGCATCGGCTCCCGCCTGGTCGAGCACACGATGCACGACTCGGTGGTCTCACCGCTGGGCAAGGTCCTGGAGATGATCCCGCAGCAGCGCCCCGACGGACCTGCTCAGGAGCAGGAGTTCCTGCGCATGCTCGCCGCGGTCCCGGATTTCCTGGCCCGCAGCGCCGAGCGGCACCGCGCCGGTGCGCGCGCCGGACGCCTGCCGGTGGCCCGGCGGGTGCGGGTCGCGATCGAGCACCTCGACGCCCACCTGGCCGCACCCCACGACGACCCGCTGCTCAGGCCCCCGCTGAGCTCGGACGAGGAGCGCGACCGGCTGCTGGCGGACGAGATCCGGCCCGCGTTCGCCGCCTACCGCGAAGTCCTGCGCGACCTGCCGGGAAGGCCCGACGAGCGGCCGGGCCTCTGCTTCCTCCCCGACGGCGAGCAGACCTACGCGTCGCTGGCCCGGATGCACACCACGACCGAGCGCACGCCCGAGGAACTGCACCGGACGGGCCTCGCGCTGCTGGAGGAGCTGGACGAGGAGTACGCCGCGATCGGCTCCCGGGTGTTCGCGACGTCCTCCGCCGACGAGATCCGGGAGTGGATGCGCACCGACCCCGCGCTGCGCTGGTCCAGCGGTGACGAGCTGCTCACCGCTGCGAGAGCCGTTGTCTCCCGGGCGGAACGGGCCGCACCCGAGTGGTTCGGGCTGATACCCGCGCACCCCTGCCGGGTCGAGCCGTTCCCGGCCGACCAGGCACCGGACGCCGTCGGCGCCGCGTACCTGCCCGGCCCGATCGACGGTTCCCGCCCGGGCACCTACTTCGCCAACACCCACGCCGCCGAGCAGCGACCGCGGTTCCTCGCCGAGGCGCTCGCCTTCCACGAAGCCGTGCCCGGCCACCACTTCCAGATCAGCATCGCCCAGCAGCTCACCGACGGGCCGACGATCCGCAAGGTCGCCGGGTTCAACGCCCACATCGAGGGCTGGGGCCTGTACTCCGAGCGGCTGGCCGACGAGATGGGGCTCTACAGCGGTGATCTCAGCCGCTTGGGGATGCTCGCGATGGACTCCACGCGCGCCGCCCGGCTGGTCGTCGACACCGGCCTGCACGCCTTCGGCTGGACCCGCGAGCAGGCCGTGGACTTCCTCCGCGTCCGCACGCTGATGCCCGAAGTGGAGGTCCAGAGCGAAACCGACCGCTACGTCGAAGCTCCCGGCCAGGCGCTGTCCTACATGGTCGGCAGGCTTGAGATCCAGCGGCTGCGGGAGCAGGCCGAACGCCACCCGGCGTTCGACCTGCAGGGCTTCCACGATCTGCTGCTGGCCCACGGCCCGCTGCCGATGTCGGCGCTGGCCGAGCTCGTGGCTAGCTGGTCGAAGCGAGGGTGAACGGCAGCACCGCAGGTGCTCCGGCCTGGCGGAGCATGCGGCCGACGACCGTTGCGGTCCAACCGGTGTCGGCGTAGTCGTCCATCAGCAGCACCGGACCGCCCAACGCCGAGAGCCTGCCCGCGAGCTCCTCATCGATCTTGAACTGGCGCCACAGCGACGCCACCCGCTGAGCGCTGTTGGTGGCCCGGTTCGGTGTCGTGCCGGGGTTGGTCAGCACCTCGCCGAGCAGCGGCAACCGGCCGACACCCGCGATGCGCTCGGCCAGGCTCCGCACCAGCTTCGGCCGCGTGCGCGAACCCAGCGCCACGACGCCGACGGGCCGCTGCTCCCACTCCCAGGCGGCCAGCACCTTGATCGCGGCCTGGTAGAGGTCGTCCGGCAGGTCCTGGTCCGGAGCCCCGGTGGCCAGCAGCTCGCGCAGCCGGTTGCCCCAGCCGATGTCGGTGAGCCTGCCGATCGCGCGGCCCGTGGTGGTCTGCTCGGAGGCGGGCAGCTTGCCGGACGCCTCGACACCGAGCGCGGACATGCCGCTCGGCCACATCTTGCGCGGTGCGATGTCCACGCCCGGCCGCTGCAGCCGCTCCTGCGCCTGCTGCACGGCCTGCTCGTCGACCTCGGCGGAATAGCCCGCGCCGGTGCAGTTGTCGCAGCGCCCGCAGGGTTCGGCGTGCGGATCGTCGAGCTGGCGGCGCAGGAACTCCATCCGGCAGGACGACGTGGTCTGGTACTCGATCATCGCCTGCTGCTCGGACTGCCGCTCGGCCTCGATCCGCCCGTAGCGCTCGGCGTCGTAGTGCCACGGCTCGCCGGTGGCCTCCCAGCCGCCCTTGACCCGCTGGACCGCGCCGTCGACGTCGAGGACCTTGAGGACCATCTCCAGCCGGTTGCGGCCCAGCTCCACGTGCGGTTCCAGCGCGGCGGTCGAGAGCTTGCCCTGCTCGGCGAGGGTGTCGAGCACCGCCCGCACGGTGTGCTCCGGCGGGAACGCCAGCGACGCGAAGTAGCTCCAGATCTCGCGGTCTTCCGGGCCGGGAAGCAGCAGGACCTCGGCGCGCTGCACACCGCGCCCGGCGCGGCCGATCTGCTGGTAGTAGGCGATCGGCGAGGACGGTGCGCCCACGTGCACCACGAAACCCAGGTCCGGCTTGTCGAAACCCATTCCGAGAGCGGAGGTCGCGACCAGGGCTTTGACCTTGTTGTTGAGCAGGTCCGCTTCGGCCTGCTCCCGCTCCGCCGGGTCGGTCTTGCCCGAGTAGGCGGCCACTTCGTAGCCCTGCTCCCGCAGGTAGGAGGTGATCTCGTGGGCCGCGGCGACGGTGAGGGTGTAGATGATGCCCGAGCCGGGCAGTTCCCCGAGCTTTCCCGCCAGCCAGCCCAGCCGGGCCTGCGCGGTCGGCAGCCGCACGACGCCGAGCCGCAGGCTCTCGCGGTCCAGCGTGCCCCGCAGCACCAGGGTCTCCTGCGGGTCGGTGAACTCGCCGCCGACGCCGAGCTGGTCGGAGACGTCGGCGACCACGCGGTCGTTGGCGGTGGCAGTGGTGGCCAGCACCGGAACGCCCGGGGGCAGCTCGGTCAGCAGCGTGCGCAGCCGCCGGTAGTCCGGACGGAAGTCGTGGCCCCAGTCGGAGATGCAGTGCGCCTCGTCGACCACCAGCAGGCCCGCGCTCTGGGTGAGCTCGGGCAGGATCGTGTCCCGGAAGTCGGGGTTGTTCAGCCGTTCCGGGCTGACCAGCAGCACGTCGACCTCGCCGGAGGCGACGCGCTCCTCGATGTCTCCCCACTCCTCGGGGTTGGCCGAGTTGATGGTGGCGGCGTGCACGTCGGCGTTGGCCGCCGCGGAGACCTGGTTGCGCATCAGGGCCAGCAGCGGCGAGACGATCACCGTCGGTCCCTCGCCGAGCTCGCGCAGCAGCGCGGTGGCGATGAAGTAGACCGCCGATTTGCCCCAGCCGGTGCGCTGGACGACCAGCGCGCGACGGCGTTCGAGCACCAGCGCGCGGATCGCCGCCCACTGGTCCTCGCGCAGCGCGGCCTCGGGGCCGGCCAGTGCTCGGAGTCGTTCTTCGGCGAGTTCTCGCAGCGCTTCTTCGTCCACGTCCCGAATTCCTACCGGACGGCTCCGACGTCATGCGCCCGGGGCCGTGCTGGCGTGTCGAAACCACTTGCCCTGCGGTGGCTGATCGCAGGAAGCTGGAGCGACATCGTGACCTGGGGGTGCGTGGTGGAGGAACTCACCGATGAGGGCTTCGACGTCGATCCGCGGGGCTGCTACCGGCGAGGGCGATTTCGTGCACGTGGCGATCGACGCGGCCAACCGCGACCCGCAGCGCTTCGCCGGACCGGAGGTGTTCGAGCCCGACGGCGATTCGAGCGGGGACATCGCCTTCGGGCACGGCATCCACCACTGCCTGGGCGCCCCGCTGGCCAGGCTCGAAGCCGAGATCGCGTTCACCCGGCTCGTCGAGCGGTTCCCGGACCTCCGGCTCGCCGAACCCGAGCCGGAGCGGGTGCCGGGCTTCCGCATCCGCGGGTTCAGCGCGCTGCCGGTCACCCCGTCCTGAGGAGCGGGAAATGCGTTTCCGGGCGTGCGCGGCGACGGATTAGGCTGGTGGGGTGACCGTCATCGAGTTCCCCACCTCCGACAAGGCGACCGGCGACGAGCTGCGCGAGCGGGTGCGCGAGGCCGCCCGCCGAGCCCGCCAGGCCTCCGCCGACCTCGCCCAGGCCACCCGCGGCGCCAAGGACGCGCTGCTGCAGGACATGGCCGCTGAGCTGGTCGAGCGAGCGCCGGAGGTCCTGGAGGCCAACGAGCGCGACGTGGCCGCCGCCCGCGAGTCCGGGATGTCCGAGGCGCTGATCGACCGGCTGAGCCTGAGCACCGGCCGCGTCGAGTCGATGGCCGACGGTCTGCGCACGGTCTCCGGCCTGCCTGACCCGGTGGGGGAGGTGCTGCGTGGCCAGGTCCTGCCCAACGGTGTCCAGCTGCGCCAGGTGCGGGTGCCGCTCGGCGTGGTCGGGATCGTCTACGAGGGGCGTCCGAACGTGACGGTCGACGCCGCCGGGCTGACCCTGAAGTCAGGGAACGCGGTGCTGCTGCGCGGCTCCTCGTCGGCCGAGAACTCCAACACCGCCCTGGTGCGGATCCTGCGCGACGTCGTGGAGCGGCACGGCCTGCCGGTCGACTCCGTCCAGCTGCTGCCCTGCCACGACCGGGCCTCGGTGCACCACCTGATCACCGCTCGCGGCCTGGTCGACGTGGTCATCCCGCGCGGTGGCGCGGGCCTGATCTCGGCGGTCGTGGAGCAGGCGACGGTTCCGGCCATCGAGACCGGCGTCGGCAACTGCCACGTCTACGTCGACTCCAGCGCCGACATCGACATGGCGCTGCGGATCCTGCTCAACTCCAAGGCTCGGCGTCCCAGCGTCTGCAACGCGGCGGAGACGTTCCTGGTGCACGCCGACATCGCCGGGGAGTTCCTGCCCCGGGCGATCGCCGAGCTGCGAGAAGCCGGTGTCACGGTGCACGGCGACGAGCGGGTCGTCGAGGTCGGCGGCTCGAACGTCGTGCCCGCCACCGACGAGGAGTGGGACACCGAGTACCTGTCGCTGGACATCTCCGCCGCCGTCGTCGAGTCGCTGACCGCCGCCGTCGAGCACATCCGAGAGCACGGATCCGGGCACACGGAAGCCATCGTGACCAGCGATTTCCGCTCCTCCCAGCAGTTCACCGCGCAGGTGGACGCTGCGGCGGTGATGGTCAACGCGAGCACCGCCTTCACCGACGGCGCCGAGTTCGGGATGGGTGCCGAGATCGGCATCTCCACCCAGAAGCTGCACTCGCGGGGCCCGATGGGGCTGCCGGAGCTGACGTCCACCAAGTGGCTCGCCTACGGCGACGGCCACGTGCGCCCGGGTTCGGCGCCGGCCAAGCCGGGGAGCTGAGCTTGACGCAGGCGCCGCGGCGGAAGCGCGATTCGGCCGCCACCAAGGAGGCGTTGCTGCAGGCCGCTTCGGAGCTGTTCGCCGAGCGCGGTTTCAGCGCGACGACGGTGCGCGACGTCGCGGCGCGCGCCGGGGTCAACCAGGCGCTGCTGTTCCGCTACTTCGGTTCGAAGCAGGAGCTGTTCGCCGCGGTGCTGACCCGCAACAGCGAGCAGGTGATCGCCGAGCTCTCCGCCGCGGAGCTGCCGAGGCAGCTGCTGATCAACCTGCTCGACAGCGCCGAGCCCAACGGCGAGCACCCGCTGGTGGCGATGCTGCGCTCGTGGAGCGATGAGCGCGCCGCCGAGATGCTGCGCGGTGAGCTCGGCGCGCGCTACACCGAGCGCTTCGCCGAGCTCACCGACGCCGACGACGCGCAGCTGCGGGCCGATCTCGTGCTGGCGTGGGTGTTCGGCATCGGGATGGTCCGCTCGGTGCTCGGCAAGAGCCCGCTGGCGGAGGCCGATCCCGATGCCATCGCCCGTTACGTCACCCGTGCCGCATCTGTCCTGCTGGAGCGAACGGACCTTTCGGACGATCGCTGATCGGAGGTGTGCGCAGCGCTTTTCCCAGGCGTAGCGTGATTTTGTAAGCGACTGCTTACACACGTTGTCTCGCGCGGGAGTTGTGCATGACCACCACGGAGCCGAGGACGTACCCGTTCAACGTCGTCGAGGCGCTCGACCTCGACCCGATCTACGCGCGGCTGCGCGCGCAGGAGCCGCTGAGCCGCGTCAAGCTGCCCTACGGCGAGGAAGCGTGGCTGGCCACCCGCTACGAGGACGTCAAGGTCGTCCTCGGGGACCCGCGCTTCAGCCGGGCGGAAACCCTCCAGCACGACGAGCCCCGACTGCGCCCGCGCCAGCAGACCGGCGGGATCCTGAGCATGGACCCGCCCGACCACACCCGGTTGCGCAGGCTGGTCGCCAAGGCGTTCACCCAGCGGCGGGTCGAGAAGCTGCGCCCGCGAACCCAGGAGATCGCCGACGGCCTCGTCGACGGGATGATCGAGCGGGGCGGTCCGGCCGACCTGGTCGAGGAGTTCGCGCTGCCGCTGCCGATCGCGGTGATCTGCGAACTGCTCGGCGTCCCGTTCGCCGACCGCGAGCGGTTCCGGGTCTGGTCCGATGCGTTCCTGTCGACCAACAAGCTCTCGCCCGAGCAGGTCACCGACTACACGGACCGGATGATGGACTACATCGCCGGTCTGATCGCGCAGCGCAGGGCGCAGCCCGCCGATGACCTCATCACCGGCCTCATCGCCGCGCGCGACGAGCAGGACAAGCTCTCCGAGGACGAGATGGTCCGGCTCGCGGCCGGAATCCTGGTCGCCGGGCACGAGACCACCGCCTCGCAGATCCCCAACTTCCTCCACGTGCTGCTGACCCACCCCGAGCAGCTGGAGCGGTTGCGCGCCGACCTGGACCTCGTTCCGCCCGCCGTGGAGGAGCTGCTGCGGTTCGTGCCGCTGGGCGTCGGCGCGGGTTTCGCCCGGTACGCGACCGAGGACGTCGAACTCGGCGGTGTGCTGGTGCGCGCGGGCGAGCCGGTCCTGTCCAGCGTCGGCTCGGCGAACCGGGACGACGCCATCTTCGAGAACCCGGACGAGCTGGACCTGGCCAGGGCCGAGGCCTCGCACGTCGGGTTCGGTCACGGTCCGCACCACTGCCTCGGCGCCCAGCTGGCCCGGTTGGAGCTCCAGGTGGCGCTGCGCACCCTGCTCACCAGGCTTCCCGGGCTGGGTTTCCCGAACTCGCCCGAGGCGGACGTGGCGTGGAAGACCGGACTTCTCGTCCGAGGCCCCCGCCGGATGGTGGTGTCATGGCAAGGTGTCCGGTGATCTCGCTCATACGGAAGAAGAGGTGAGCTGATGAGTTGGTCGATCGAGATCGACGCGAACACCTGCATCGGGTCGGGCATGTGCGCCGGGGTCGCCCCGGACCACTTCGAGCTGGTCGAGGGCTACTCGACGACGTTGCAGGATCGGACCGAGCCCGACGACGACGTCGTCGACGCGGCGGAGTCCTGCCCGGTCGAGGCGATCCTGGTCAAGGAGCTCGAGACCGGGAAGGTCGTCGCTCCGGAGGAGTGAGGCAGGTCACGGGCTTGCTGCCGTCATGACTTCCGGTGCGCGCGGGTCTCACCTGTGCGCGCCCGCGAGGCAGCGCCCGTGGTCTGAGGTGGGCCCCCAGCCGCCGAGGATCGCGCAGGGCCGCGGGGCCCGGTCGAGGGGGGAGCCTGGACCGGGTTCCGCGGTCGGCCGCGGAACCGGCGCGGGAGCTGAGGGGGTCCCGCGCCGGAACCGTGGTCTCCGACACCCCGAGACGCCCCGCCGACGTGCCTGGTCGTGATGTTTCTCTAGGGTTGTCAGCTATGTCTCGCCGCCGGATCGGGGTCATGGGTGGCACCTTCGATCCCATTCATCACGGACACCTCGTCGCCGCCAGCGAAGTGCAGGCCCAGTTCGGCCTCGAACAGGTGATCTTCGTGCCCACCGGGCAGCCGTGGCAGAAGAGCCACGAGATCGTCTCGCCGGCCGAGGACCGCTACCTGATGACGGTGATCGCCACCGCGTCCAACCCGCGGTTCCTGGTCAGCCGGGTGGACGTCGACCGCAAGGGGCCGACCTACACCGCTGACACGCTCCGCGACCTCCACGCGGAGTTCCCGGACGCCGATCTGTACTTCATCACCGGGGCCGACGCCCTGGAGCAGATCCTGTCCTGGCACCGGGTCGAGGAGATGTTCGAGCTCGCCCACTTCATCGGCGTCACGCGCCCCGGTTACTCCCTCAACAGCGCTCACCTGCCCGACGGGTCGGTGTCGCTGGTCGAGATCCCGGCGATGGCGATCTCCTCCACCGGCTGCCGCGACCGCGTCCGAGCGGGCCTACCGGTCTGGTACCTCGTCCCGGACGGAATCGTCCAGTACATCACCAAACGAGGCCTCTACCGCGACCCAGCAGCCGAGTGGGGCCCCTAACAGCGGAAACGCTCCAACAAGAACGGACCTCGGGCCGCACAGGCACGAATCCGGTGCGAAGTGGTGGGGTGGTGGGGAAGTTTTCATGAAAACTTCCCCACCCCACGAAACCTGAGTCCCCGCTGCGGGTCGCTCCCGAGTGAATGGACTGTGAGCTCCCTCGGCAGGGACCGGTCTTCTCGGGCGGGACGGGGTGCGCTCGGGGGAGTTGAAGCCGAGGGCACCGCTCGGGGATAAAGGATTCATATGAGGAGGCCGGGCGGGTCCCCACCGGGACCGGCGGCCTATCCTGCTACCCGGCGTGGGCACACCGAGCCCCGTCGAGAGGAGTGACGTGGCAGCCACCGACAACGCCCGCGAGCTGGCCCTGATCGCCGCGCAGGCGGCGGCCGACAAGAAGGCCACCGACGTGGTCCTGCTGGATGTCTCGGAGCAACTGGTCATCACCGACGTCTTCATGATCGCCTCGGCTCCCAACGAGCGGCAGGTCGAAGCGATCGTCGACTCGGTCGAGGAGAAGATGCGGGCGGCAGGCGTCAAGCCGGTCCGGCGCGAGGGAGCCCGCGAGGGGCGATGGGTCCTGCTGGACTTCGTCGACGTCGTGGTGCACGTCCAGCACGCCGAGGAGCGCTCCTTCTACCAGCTGGAGAAGCTGTGGAAGGACTGCCCGCAGATCGAGTTCGTCGACCAGGGCCTGCCGGCAGAGGAAGACGAGTGAGCCTCGACCGGCTCGTGCTGTGGCGGCACGGCGAGACCGACTACAACCTCGCCGGCCGCATCCAGGGGCACCTCGACAGCTCGCTGACCGCCCACGGCATCGAGCAGGCCGAGCAGGCCGCGCCCACCATCGCGTCGTTCGAGCCTGCGGTGGCCGTCAGCTCCGACCTGAACCGCGCGCGCACGACCGCCGCCGCCTACGCCAAGGTCAGCGGTGAGCCGGTCAAGCTCGACAAGCGACTGCGGGAAACCCACGTCGGCGAGTGGCAGGGCCTCAGCGGGGCTGAGGTGGAGCACGGCTGGCCGGGTGCGCTCAACACGTGGCGCGCGAGCCCGACGTGGGCGCCGCCCGGTGGCGAGTCCCGCGTGGAGGTCGCCTCCCGCGCCCTCGACGTAGTCACCGAGCTCGACGACCAGTACGACGGCACCGCGCTGCTGTGCGCGCACGGTGGGCTGATCACCGCGCTCACCGCGAAGCTGCTGGCCCTGCCGGTGGAGCTCTGGCCGGGCCTGGGCGGCGTGCGCAATTGCCACTGGGTGGTTCTCAAGCGCCGCAGCCCCAGCGATCACCGCTGGCGGCTGCTGGTCTTCAACGCGGGTGCGCAAGACCACGCGTGATCGCATCTGTCGTCTGACGTCGTAGGGTTGCGTTCGTGTCCATTGCCGTCGTCACCGACTCCACGGCGTACCTGCCGTCCGGGTATGCAGCGCGGTACGGGATTCGAGTCGTTCCGCTGCACGTCGGCGTGGACGGCGGGAAGCCCGTCGACGAGACCGCGTTCACGCCCGGTGACCTCGCCCAGGCCTTGGAGAACAAGCACCGGGTGACGACCGCGAGCGCGACCTCCGGCGAGCTGGCTCGCGCGTACCGGCAGGCGCTGGACGACGGGGCCGAAGGGGTCGTCGCGGTGCACCTGTCCCGGCAGCTGTCGGGGACCTGGGACGCGGCGCGGCTCGCCGCCCGCGAGACCGACCCGCAACGTGTCCGGGTGATCGATTCCCGGTCGGCGGCGATGGGCCTGGGCTTCTCCGTCCTCGCCGCCGCCGACGCGGCCGCCTCGGGTGCCGACCTGGACGAGGTGGAGCACACCGCTGCGGTGACGGCCGCGCGCACGACCACGGTGTTCTCCGTGCAGACCCTGGAGTACCTGCGGCGCGGCGGCCGCATCGGCACCGCGGCGGCCGTGCTGGGCACGGCGCTGTCGATCAAACCGCTGCTGCACGTCCACGACGGGCGGATCGACGCGCTGGAGAAGGTGCGCACCACGACTCGCGCGATGGCGCGGCTGCGCGACCTCTCGCTGGACGCGGCGGGTTCAGGATCGGCGGCGATCGCGGTGCACCACCTCGCGGCCGCCGACCACGCCGAAGAGCTGGCGGGGCGCTTCTCCGCCGAGCTGGGGGAGTCGGTGGAGTGCGTGGTCTCGGAGGTCGGCGCGGTCATCGGAGCCCACATCGGCCCCGGATCGGTGGGAGTGGTGGTTCTCCCGAACGGGTGGCATTTCAGCGGGTGAATCCCCTTCGGGGTGCGGATTCCACACCATCGAGCTGAATCCCGGCGAAGTTCGGTCCACAGTAGTCAGATGCACGAAAAATAAAGGTGCACAGCGGCTTTCGGTCGAGCTATCGTCGTCGACATGTTCGACACCAAGCTCCAGCGCGCCGCTGACGACGAGTCCTACGAGCAGCTCGACACCCGGTCCCGGTTGCAGACGCTGCGCCGCGAGGCCGAGCACGACGAACCCACCCAACGAACTCAGCCCCACTACTCCGTGAATCCGCCGGACGGCGCCCGAAGTTCGCCGTGGTACCGGTTCGCGGAGCGATGGCTGCCCGAATCCCTGCTGCGATCGAGGGTGGATCCCGGACGCGCCGGCGTGCTCGCTCTGTCGCTGGTCGCGGCACTCGTGCTCCTCGGCGTGCTCGTCTTCGCCTGGTCCGGCCGTCCCGTCGCCGAATCCGCACCACCGCCCCTTCCCGCTCCGCCACCACCGGTGTCGGCGAGCCCTGCCGCACCGCCCGAGCTGGTGGTCAGCGTGGTCGGCCTCGTGCAGCGCCCCGGCCTGGTCACCGTCCCGGCAGGGGCGCGGGTCGCCGACGCCGTGAGCGCGGCGGGCGGGCCGCTGCCCGATTCCGACCTGACCGGCCTCAACCTCGCGCGCCGCCTGTCCGACGGCGAGCAGCTCTACGTCGCCATCCCCGTGCCGCCAGGAGCCCAGAGCGGCCAAGCCGGGCAGACCGGCACGGGCGGCGACGGCAAGGTCGATCTCAACACCGCGACGAAGGAGCAGCTCGATGGACTACCCGGAGTCGGGGAGGTCACCGCCGATCGAATCCTGCGGTGGCGCACCGAGCACGGCCGGTTCGACTCGGTGGATCAGCTCCGCGAGGTCGGCGGGATCGGTGACTCCCGGCTGACCAAGCTCCGCGACCTGGTCAGGGTGTGACCCGCCCGCTGGACCTGCGGCTGGTCCCGGTGGCGGCGGCGGTCTGGGTGGTGACCCTGCTCGGCTTGTGGGCGGGTTGGCTGCCGGCAACCGCATCGGCTCTGGCCGCAGGCCTGCTGGCGTTGATCATCCGGCGGCGGCCGGGTGCCAGGGCGGTGCTGGTGGTCCTGCTGCTGGCCGGCGTGGCGGCGAGCGGCATCGCGCTGCGGGCTCACCGGGTCGAGGACCATCCGCTGCGGCACGCGGCGGGAACAGGTGAGCCGGTGACGGTCCGGGTCGAGCTGTCCACGGCGCCGAACCCGTTGCGCGGGGCGGCCTTCGGTGCCAGCAGGGCGCAGGACCGCTCGCTGGCCCGAGCGGAGCTGGTGAGCGCCGAGATCGCCGGACGCCGGTACGAGACGGGTGGATCGATCGTCCTGCTGGTGCCCACGGATTCGTGGCGTGGGCTGATCGCAGGACAACGGCTCACCGTCACGGCGAGGGTGGCGCCGCCGCGCGACGGCGAACTCGTCGTGGCGATGCTGCCGGTGTACCGGGAACCGGGCGAGGTCTCGGCGCCGCCCGCGTGGCAGCGGCTGGCCGCGAGCATGCGAGCGGGACTGCGCGAGACCGCGGCCGTGCACCTGGGTCCGGAGGCGGCGGGTCTGCTGCCGGGGCTGGTCGTCGGCGACACCGGCGGCCTGGCCCCGGAGGTGGAGCAGGACTTCGAGACAGCGGGCCTGAGCCACCTCACGGCGGTGTCGGGAGCGAACCTGGCGATCGTCTGCGGCGCGGCCCTGCTGCTGCTCCGGCTGCTGGGGCTCGGCCCGGTCGTGTGCGCGATCGGGGCGGGTGCGGCGCTGGTCGGGTTCGTCGGTCTGGCCGGTCCGGAGCCGAGCGTGCTGCGCGCTGCGGTGATGGGGGCGATCACGCTGCTCGCGCTGGTGCTGGGCCGGCGTCGCTCGGCGCTGCCGGCGTTGGCGGCGAGCGTGATCGCGCTGCTGCTCCTGCTGCCGGAGCTGGCGACCAGCGCGGGCTTCGCCCTGTCGGTCGCGGCTACGGCCGGGCTGGTGCTGCTCGCACCGGTGTGGGCCGCAGCGCTGCGCGAGCGGGGCGTGCCCGTCGGTCTGGCCGAGGCGATCGCGGTGCCGGTGGCCGCGCACGTGGTCACCGCACCGCTGATCGCGGCGATCTCGGGCGGGGTGAGCCTGGTGGCGGTTCCGGCGAACTTGCTGGCGGCACCGGTGATCGCCCCGGCGACGGTGTTCGGGGTGCTGGCCACGGTCACCGCTGGAGTGTCGTCGTGGGTGGCGTGGATCTGGGTCGAGCTGGCGGGCCCGGAGCTGGAATGGGTGCTGCTGGTGGCCGATCGCGCTTCGGCGGTGCCGGGGGCGGTCGTCGACTGGCCGACCGGCACGGGCGGCGGTCTGCTCCTGGGGGTGTTGGTGCTGGTGGGCCTGATCGCGTTGCGGGGGAGGAGGATTCGACTTCTGGCGGTGGTCGCGGTGCTGCTCAGCGCGCTGATCGTGCTGCCGGTGCGCACCATGCTGCCGGGATGGCCCGCGCAGGGCTGGAGCGTTGTGGCCTGCGACGTGGGCCAGGGCGACGGTCTGGTGCTCGCCACCGGCAGGCCGGGAGAGGCCGTGGTGGTCGACACCGGGCCGGACCCCCGACGAGCTGCGAACTGCTTGCGGCGCTTGGGGATTCACCGGGTCTCGATGGCGGTGCTCACGCACCTGCACGCCGACCACGTCAGCGGGCTGCGGACGATCCTGGGCGAGACCTCGGTCGGCGCGGTGGCGATCGGACCGCTGCGCGAACCGAAGTGGGCCTTCGACGATCTGGCGCGCGATGCCAGGGCGCACCGCACCCCGGTCGTCACGCTGCAGGCCGGTCAACGACTGGACTGGCCCGCCCTGGTCCTCGACGTGCTGGCGCCCGACACGGGCGTGACCCGAACGCAGACCGCCGACGACGCCAACGATGCGTCCCTTGTGGTGCGGGCGACGACCACGGCCGGTCGCGTGCTGCTCACCGGTGACGTCGAACTGCAGGGACAGGGACGCCTGGTGTCGTCGGGAGCGGATCTGCGGGCGGACGTGCTCAAGGTCCCGCACCACGGATCCCGCTACACCACACCGCGCTTCCTGCAAGCCGTCCGGCCGAGGCTCGCGCTGATCAGCGTCGGTGCGGGCAACGACTACGGGCACCCGAACCCGTTCGTGACCGGTGCGCTCACCCGTGCCGGCTCGCGGGTGCTGCGCACCGACCAGGAAGGAGACATCGCCGTCCTGCCGGGGCCGCAGGGGCCTCGCTTCGCCGCGCGCGGGGACCCGCTGCGCGCCGACGAGAGATGACCGTCCGAAGCGGGAACGACGAAGCGGGTGGCGGTCCGCAGGGACCGCCACCCGCTCGCAGGAGAGGAGTGCTCGTCTACAACTGGATCAGAGGCCGAGGGCCTGGTTCACCGACTCGGTGGTCGGCGCGACGGTCGCCTTCGGTCCGAGCTCGCCCTCGACGGCGTCCAGGGTCTTGAGACCGTCACCAGTGATCAGCAAGACCGTCTCGGCGTCCGGGTCGATCTTGCCGGCTTCGATGAGCTTCTTGGCGGTCGCGACGGTGACACCACCGGCGGTCTCGGCGAAGATGCCCTCGGTGCGGGCCAGCAGGCGGATGCCCGCGCGGACCTCGTCGTCGGTGACGTCTTCGATGGCACCGCCGGTCTTGCGGACGACGTCGAGCACGTAGGGGCCGTCGGCGGGCGCGCCGATGGCGAGCGAGCGCGCGATGGTGTCCGGCTTGACCGGCTGCACCACGTCGTGGCCGTTGCGGTAGGCGGTGGAGACGGGGGAGCAGCCGCTGGCCTGCGCGCCGAAGATCTTCACCGGGCTCTCGTCGACGAGGCCGACCTGGCTGAACTCGTTGAAGCCCTTGTAGACCTTGGTCAACTGCGAGCCGGAGGCGATCGGCACCACGATCTGCTCGGGCAGTCGCCAGCCCAGCTGCTCGGCGACCTCGAAGCCCAGCGTCTTGGAGCCCTCGGAGTAGTAGGGGCGGACGTTGACGTTGACGAACGCCCAGTCCTCGTGCTCACCGGCGAGCTCGGTGGCCAGCCGGTTGACGTCGTCGTAGTTGCCGTCGACGGCCAGCAGCGAGCCGTCGTAGACCGCGCTCATGAGGATCTTGGCGCGCTCGAGGGTCTTGGGCACCAGGACCACCGAGTCCCAGCCGGCGCGGGCGGCAGCGGCGGCCACGGCGTTGGCGAGGTTTCCGGTCGACGGGCAGGCCAGCACCTTGAACCCGAACTCGCGGGCGGCGGCCAGCGCGACGGCGACGACGCGGTCCTTGAAGGAGTGCGTGGGGTTGCCGGTGTCATCCTTGATCCAGATCTTCTTCACGCCAAGCGCCTTGGCGAGGTTGTCCGCCTGGATCAAGCGGGTACAGCCGGGCTCGGTGTTGGGGATCTGGTCGACGTTGCCCGGGACGGGCAGGAACTGCTTGTAGCGCCAGATCGAACGCGGACCGGACTCGACGTCCTCGCGGCGGATCTTGCCGAAGTCGTAGGCGACCTCGAGCGGCGAGAAGTCTTCGAGGGAGACGAACTCAGGGGCCAACGGCTGCCGGTGTCCCTCTTCCTTGGACACCAATTCGACGGCATTGCCGAGATCGAACTTCTTGCCAGCGGTCGTGTTGGCGTGGGCAGCAGCAGTCATCGCGCGAGGTCCTCTCCTCATCTGTCCCGCGGACGGGTCGGAATTGGCACCTGTTTTGCGTCCGTGACCTCGCGCCGGAATTTTGCGCGATGCATCGGACGAACGGTTGCCGGGGCTTCAACGGGCCGTTCCCTCTGCCCCTCTGGATGAGCTATTCGATTGTGAGGGCAACGTTAGTTGAACGAATGTGTTCCTGGCCAGTGCGCATCCAGATGGCGGGACTGTCGCGGCCCCGTGGGACCATTCGTTCATGAGCTCCCCGACCGTTGTCGCCGACCCGCTGCACCTGGTGCTCGGAGACGAAGAGCTGCTGGTCGAGCGCGCGATGTGGGCCGCTGTCGGGGCCGCGAGAGCCGCCGATCCGGACGCGGATTTCAGCAGGGTGAAGGTGAGTGACCTCACCCCGCCGGAGCTGGCTGAAATGCTGAGTCCCTCGCTGTTCGCAGAGGCGCGCGTGCTGGCGGTCGAGTCGGCGCAGGACGCGGGCAAGGAGATCGCGGAAGCGCTGCTGCTGCACGCCAAGCAGCCTGCGGAGGGCGTGACGCTGGTGGTGCTGCACAGCGGCGGCGGCCGGGCCAAACAGGCCAAGGAGCTGCCCAACGCGCTGAAGAAGATCGGCGCGCGCGTCACCGAGTGCAAGAAGATCACCAAGCCCGCCGAGCGCGAGGCGTTCGTCAAGGACGAGATCCGCAGGGCGGGCGGCAAGTCCGACTCCGGCGGGGTGAGCGCGCTGGTCGAGGCCGTCGGGTCGGACCTGCGGGAGCTGTCGGCCGCCGCTTCGCAACTGGTGGCCGACACCGGCGGCAAGATCGACGCGGACGCCGTGGGCCGCTACTACCGGGGCCGCGCCGAGGTGACCGGGTTCGCCGTCGCCGAGAAGGCCGTGGTCGGTGACCGGGCGGGAGCCTTGGAGGCGCTGCGCTGGGCGATCCAGCTGGGCGTGCCGCACGTGCTCATCGCCGACGCCCTGGCCGACTCCGTCCGCACCATCGGCCGCGTCGCCGCGGCGGGAGGTCGCAACGACCCCTACCGGCTCGCCGGGGATCTCGGGATGCCCGCGTGGAAGGTCAAGAAGGCCCTGGCGCAGTCGCGCGGCTGGACACCGACGAGCCTCGCCGCGGCGCTGCAGGTCGTCGCCGAGGTCAACGCGGGGGTCAAGGGCATGGCCGCCGACGCCGACTACGCCCTGGAGAAGACGGTCCTGCGGCTGGTCGCGCTGCGCAACCAGCGCGGCTGATCAGGCCACGCCGATCAGCACGACACCGGCGAGCACCACGACCGCGCCGGTCATCCGCCGGACCGGTTGCGCCTCGCCGAGCACGCGCCACGCCAGCAGCCCGGCCAGCACGATGCTCAGCTCGCGCGCCGGGGCCACCAGGCTCACCGGCGCCATCTGCATGGCGAACAGCACCAGGATGTAGGCCAGCGGCGAGAGCACCCCGACGGCGATGATCTCCCGCCGGTGCTCGGTCCAAATACGGCCGAGCGCGCCGCGCCTGCGCACGGCGTAGGGGGCGAGCAGCGCGCTGCGGGTGACGTTGTTGGCCCAGTCGTAGAGCAGCGGTGACAGCGCGAGCCCGGTGACGGCGTGCGCGTCCCACACGGTGTAGGTCGCGATCAACGCCCCGGTGAGCAGCCCGAAGCCGACCCCCGCCAGGTTCGCCCCTGCGCGCGGCACCCCGTCGGACAGGCCGATCACGAAAACCCCTGCCACCACGAGGACACCGCCGCACACCCCGAGCCACCCGGGTCGCTCCTGCAGCACCAGCACCGCCACGACCATCGACAGCATCGGGCCGGTTCCCCTGGCCAGCGGGTAGACCACGGACATGTCGCCCACCGAGTAGCCGCGCTGCAGCAGGAGGAAGTACCCGAGGTGGATGGTCGCGCTGACCAGGACTCCGAGCGTCCAGGCGCCCAGCGGAGGAGCTCCGGTGATCAGGAGAGCCCCGGCCGCCACCGGCAGGTACAGCACGGACGAACAGGTCGCGGTCAGCCACACGAAACCCGCGCCGGAGGAACCGGCGCGCTTGGCGAAGAAGTTCCAGCCCGCGTGCGCGAACGCGGCCAGGACGACGAGAACGACAGCGGCAGCGCTCATGAGTGCCCGGAGCCTACAGCCTCAGCCGCTGAGGGCGATCTTCCAGCCGAGGCTGAACACGAGCCCGACCACGACCGTCAGGAACACCCGGCGGACGAACGCCGACCCGCGACCCGCGGCCAGCGCCGCGCCCAGCACGCTGCCGGTGATGTTGCAGGCCGCCATCACCAAACCCAGTCCCCACAGCACCTTTCCGGCGGGGATGAAGAAGGCCAGCGCTCCCAGGTTGGTGGCGACGTTGACGACCTTCGCGGTCGCCGAAGCCGTGACGAAGGCGAACCCGACCAGGCTGACCAACCAGAACACCAGGAACGAACCCGTTCCAGGCCCGGCGATGCCGTCCCAGAAGCCGATCACCGCGCCACCGAGCAACATCAGCGCCAGCTGCAACCGCCGCGCGAACCGGGGCGCGTGCACCGAGCCGAGGTCGGGCCTGCGCCAGGTGTAGACGCCGACCACGACCAACGCGACGAACACCACCACGTTGAGCACCGAGGACGGCAGCGCATCGGCGAGCGCGGCCCCGCCCAGCGACCCGACCAGCGCTACCGCGGCCATCGGAAGCGCTGCGCGCCAGTCCATCGGGGTGCGCTTGGCGTAGGTCCGGGCAGCGGCGGAGGTTCCGGCGATCGCGGCGATCTTGCTGGTGGCCAGCGAGTAGATGACCTCGCCGCCGGGCATCAGCATCAGCATCGCGGGCAGCTGGATGAGCCCACCGCCGCCGACGATCGCGTCCACGGCTCCGGCCAGGAACGCCGCCGCGCAGAGGATCAGCAGCCCGGTGAGGGTGAGGTCGGCGAATCCGGGCCAGTTCAACGCGGTGAGCACGAGGTGTCACCGTATTTCCGGCGCACGGTCGAATCCGAGCGGTTGTGAGCACCCTCGCGGCATCCGGACCACCCGGAGAACCCGCAGGTGAGGGGTGTTAGCCTGGATGACCGTGTCGTACGGCATTCCGCCGTGGAGGAAACCGGTCCCCGGACCGGGCCGATCGAGTGCGGCACGCGATTCGACTGACGAGGAAGAGGCGCACCAGTGGCCAACATCAAGTCCCAGATGAAGCGGATCAAGACCAACGAGGCGAACCGCCAGCGCAACAAGGCTGTGAAGACCACGCTGAAGTCCGCCATCCGCAAGTTCCGCGTGGCCGCTGACGCCGGCGAGAAGGACAAGGCCGTCGAGCTGCAGCAGGTCGCCAGCCGTCAGCTGGACAAGGCCGCCAGCAAGGGCGTCATCCACAAGAACCAGGCCGCCAACAAGAAGTCGGCCATGGCCGCCCGCGTGAACAAGATCTGAGTTTTCCCAGTCGTCGCAACGGCCCCTCTCCCGTCGCGGGAGAGGGGCCGTTGCGCGTTCTCACCAGTCGTGCATCGAGCCGTCGCGGCGGCGGTTCACCGGCAGGTACCGGGGTTCGTAGGGGAACCGCTCCGCTGCCTGCTCGTCGACCCACACGCCCAGGCCGGGCTCGTCGCTGGGATGCAGGTAGCCGTTGGCGAAGGTGTAGCCGGAGCGGAACACCTCGGCGGTCTGCTCGGTGTGGCCCATGTACTCCTGGATGCCGAAGTTCGGCACCGCCAGGTCCACGTTGAGCGCCGCCGACAGCGAGATCGGGGAGAGGTCCCCGGCTCCGTGCGATCCCGTGCGCACTCCGTGGAGCTCGGCCAGCGAGAAGATCCGCCGCAGGTGCGTGATGCCGCCCGCGTGCGACACCGAGGTCCGGATGTAGTCGATCAGCCGCTCGGTGATGAGCTGCTGGCAGTCCCAGATCGAGTTGAACACCTCGCCGACCGCGATCGGCGTGGTCGTGTGCTCCCGGATCAGCCGGAACGCGCTCTGGTCCTCGGCCGGCGTCGGGTCCTCGATCCAGAACATCCGGTGCGGTTCGAGGTCCTTGCCCAGCCGTCCGGCTTCGATCGGGGTGAGCCTGTGGTGGACGTCGTGCAGCAGGTGGAAGCCGAACCCGAACCGCTCCCGCACCGCCCCCAGCACCTCGGGCGCGTGCCGCAGGTAGGACTCGGTGTCCCAGCGGCCCTCCTCCGGGACGTTCGAGGACGCGGGCTCGTAGAACTCGCCCTTGGCCGGGACGCCGTAGGTCTTGTCGACGCCCGGCACCGACGCCTGCGCCCGGATGGCCAGGTAGCCCTGGTCCAGGTGCGCGGCGACGTCGTCGAGCAGCGCTGGCACGTCGTCGCCGGTGGCGTGGCAGTAGGCCAGCACGCCGTCCCGGGCGGGCCCGCCGAGCAGCTGGTGCACCGGTAGTCCGGCGACCTTGCCCTTGATGTCCCACAGCGCGACGTCGACCGCGGCGATCGCGGTCATGGTCACCGGCCCGCGCCGCCAGTAGGCGCCCTTGTAGAGGTACTGCCAGGTGTCCTCGATGCGTTGCGAGTCGCGGCCGATCAGCAGCGGGCAGAGGTGGTCGCGCAGGTAGGAGGCGACCGCGAGCTCGCGCCCGTTGAGGGTCGCGTCACCCCAGCCGACCACGCCGTCGGCGGTGGTGAGCTTGAGGGTGACGTAGTTGCGGCCTGGCGCGGTGACGATGACCTTCGCGTCGACGATCTTGGACAACTCGGTCCTCTCGGTCGGGTCGGCCGCCGCCGATCCGGGCGAGCCGCCGATGAACATCAGCACTACCATACAAGCGGTGGGATGCCACGGTTCAAGGTCCTCGATAGGGTGTGGACATGGCGAGCACGGGAGGCAAGACCTCGGCGAGGGTGGCCGCGCACCGCGAGATCAGGCGGCGCATCGTCACGTTGCAGCTGCCGCCCGGGCATCCGCTGTCGGAGAACGAGCTCGCCCGCGAGCTGGGGGTGTCCCGGACGCCGGTGCGCGAGGGTCTGCTGCTGCTCGTCGAGGAGGACCTGGTCCGGGTCTTCCCCAAGCTCGGTTCATTCGTCGCCAGGGTGGATCCGCAGCGCATCGCCGACGCCCAGTTCGTCCGCGAAGCCGTCGAGGTCGCCTCGCTGGCCGATGCCGTCGAGCGCCGCACCGACGAGGACGTCGAAGCCCTGCGCGACCTGCTGCGGCAGCAGCGCGAGGTGGCCGAGGACGTGGATCGGTTCTTCGAGCTCGACGAGGCCTTCCACCAGCGCCTGCTCGCCGCAGCCGGCCACGCGAACTCGTGGCGCACGGTCGAGCAGGCCAAGGCCCACCTCGACCGCGCACGTCGCCTCGGCCTGCGCACGGTCAGCCCCATCTCGTCCCTGATCGACCAGCACGCCGAGATCGTCGACGGCCTCGAATCCCGCGACCTCGACGCCGCCTCCTCGGCTCTCCGCGGGCACCTGCGCGCCGTCTTCGAGGACGTCGAGCGCATCCGGGCGGAGTCCCCCGAACTCTTCGTCGGCAGCGCCGACGAGCGCCCCATCAGGCGCAGCATCACAGTCCTCCAGTGACGTCGGCTGGGCCTCGTTCGGGTTGTGGGCAGTTTTGGTCCGAACCGTCCATGATCAATGTCTGAATTGCCCGGTCGGTTCGGGCCAAAACTGCCGAGTGGTGAGCAGGGAGCACTCCGGCGGCCGGGCTCGCTCCGGCCCCTGCCCCCGGGGTTCGGGTCGGTGCTGGGCGTGGGGGTGGCTTGGCGGTAGAAATGCGGGCATGGAGGTCTTGAACAGCCGGATGATCCTGCGACCCGCCGATCACGATCGGTCGGTGCGGTTCTACCGCGACGTGCTGGGGCTGGCGGTGTGCCGCGAGTTCCCCGGAGGCACGGTGTTCTTCCTGGGGCAGGGGTATCTGGAGGTCTCCGGTCGAGGGGATCAGGGGCCGAGCCCGGATCAGGTGCTGTGGCTCCAGGTGCGGGACCTCCGCGCCACTTTCGACGAGCTCCGCGATCAGGCCGTCACCGTCCTCGCCGAACCGGAGCACAAGCCCTGGGGCCTGCACGAAGGCTGGATCGCCGATCCCGACGGCATGCGCATCGTCATCGTCGAGGTTCCCGCTGACCACCCCATCCGCCGCGACACCCGGGGCGACTAGCGCTCCTCCGCACCCGCGAGCGCTCGCCGAACGCCGCCGCGAATCCCGCACTGCCACGACGTCAGGACTCAGCGCCGGCTCCACGCAGTGGGCGTGGTCGCTTCGGCTGCTCTTCCGCCGGCTGTGCGGTGCGATTCGGTAGACGTGCACGGAACCCCTCGCATCGCGTGGCGAGCGCGCGGCGGGCGCTGTGTTCCGCGTGGTGATCATGCTGACCCCGCGCGGGTGCTCGATGAAGCGAACACCCCGCAGCTTTCCCCCGAGGCGGTGGGGCGTGCCACATCGGCGAGCGGCGGTGTGCGGGTGTCCGGGAGTTGGGCGTCGGACACGGGGCGTGGCGTGGGACTATGGGGTGACCCCTGCGCGTCATCCGCCTGGGGAGCCCGGGCCGACGTCTGCCGACGAACGCCGACAGCCGTAGGAACGCCGCCGACATCCGAGGAACCCGAGTGAGCAGTTTCGCCGACACCACGTTCACGCAGCCGGAGCGGATCCGGAACTTCTGCATCATCGCGCACATCGACCACGGCAAGTCGACGCTGGCCGACCGCATGCTGCAGCTGACAGGTGTTCTGGGGGAGCGCGCCTACCGGGCTCAGTACCTCGACCGGATGGACATCGAGCGCGAGCGCGGGATCACGATCAAGGCGCAGAACGTGCGCCTGCCGTGGGTGTTCGAGGGCGACGAGCACGTGCTGCACATGATCGACACCCCCGGGCACGTCGACTTCACCTACGAGGTCAGCCGGTCGCTGGCCGCGTGCGAGGGCGCGATCCTGCTGGTGGACGCCGCGCAGGGCATCGAGGCGCAGACGCTGGCGAACCTCTACCTCGCCATGGAGCACGATCTGCAGATCATCCCGGTGCTCAACAAGATCGATCTGCCGGCCGCCGAACCGGACAAGTACGCGGCCGAGCTCGCGCACATCATCGGCTGCGAGCCCGAGGACGTGCTGCGCGTGTCGGCCAAGACCGGCGAGGGCGTCGACGCGGTCCTCGACGAGGTCGTGCGGCAGGTCCCGCCGCCGGAGGGCGTGTCCGACTCCCCGCCGCGCGCGATGATCTTCGACTCGGTCTACGACACCTACCGCGGTGTGGTGACCTACATCCGAGTCGTCGACGGCAAGATCACCCCGCGCCAGCGGATCAAGATGATGTCCACCGGCGCCACGCACGAGCTGCTGGAAGTCGGCATCATCTCGCCGGACCCCAAGGCATCGAAGGGTCTCGGGGTTGGCGAGGTCGGCTACCTGATCACCGGCGTGAAGGACGTCCGCCAGTCCAAGGTCGGTGACACCATCACCGCCGAGCGCAAGGGCGCCGACAACCCGCTGCCCGGCTACCGCGAGCCCAAGCCGATGGTCTACTCCGGGCTGTACCCGATCGACGGTTCGGACTACCCGATCCTGCGCGAAGCGCTGGAGAAGCTGCAGCTCAACGATGCCGCGCTGACCTACGAGCCGGAGACCTCCGGCGCGCTGGGCTTCGGTTTCCGCTGCGGCTTCCTCGGCCTGCTGCACCTGGAGATCACCCGGGACCGGCTGGAGCGCGAGTTCAACCTGAACCTCATCTCCACCGCGCCGAACGTGGTCTACGAGGTCGAGATGGAGGACGACACCGAGCTGGTGGTGACCAACCCGTCCGACTGGCCCGAGGGCAAGATCAAGAACGTCTCGGAGCCGATCGCCAAGTGCACGGTGATCGCCCCCTCGGAGTTCGTCGGCACGATCATGGAGCTGTGCCAGGGCCGTCGCGGCCAGCTCGACGGCATGGACTACCTGTCGGAGAGCCGCGTCGAGCTGCGCTACACGCTGCCGCTGGGCGAGATCGTCTTCGACTTCTTCGACCAGCTCAAGTCCCGCACCCGCGGCTACGCCTCGATGGATTACGAGGAGTCCGGGATGCAGGTCTCCAACCTGGTGAAGGTCGACATCCTGCTGCAGGGCGACCCGGTCGACGCCTTCAGCGCGATCGTGCACCGCGACGGCGCCTACGCCTACGGCACGAAGATGGCCACCAAGCTGCGCGAACTCATCCCGCGCCAGCAGTTCGAGGTGCCGATCCAGGCGGCCGTCGGTTCGCGGATCATCGCCCGTGAGACGATCCGCGCCATCCGCAAGGACGTGCTCGCCAAGTGCTACGGCGGTGACATCAGCCGGAAGCGCAAGCTGCTGGAAAAGCAGAAGGAGGGCAAGAAGCGGATGAAGACCATCGGTCGGGTCGAGGTCCCGCAGGAAGCCTTCGTCGCAGCGCTGTCCACCACGGAAGCCAAGGACGACAAGTCCAAGGACGGCAAGAAGTAACGCTCGGTGCACGACCAGTGACCGACTGTCGGTGTCCTCTGGTTGACTTTCCGTCGATCGGAAAGGAGGGCACCATGTCAGTCATGGCAGAGACGACCGGTCCGCACGGCATCGTCCAGAGTCGCCCCTTCACGGTGTACGACCTGGAGACGATGCCCGATGACGGCCACCGGTACGAGCTCCTCGACGGGGCGCTCCTCGTGACGCCCGCCCCCGGTTACAAGCACCAGAAGGTGGTTCTCCGGTTGGGGGCGCTGCTCGATGCGGCCTGCCCGGACGACCTCGAAGTGTTGCCCGCGCCGTTCGCGGTGCGTCCGTCGGTCACGGTCGAGCTCCAACCGGACCTCCTGGTCGCCAGGGACGAGGATCTCACCGAGGCGTACCTGCCGGCCGCGCCGGTCCTCGCGGTCGAGGTTCTCTCGCCGAGCACGAGGCTCAACGACCTGAACTCCAAGAAGGCGTTCTACGAGCGGCTCGGCGTGCCGTGCTACTGGGTGATCGATCCGCTGGAGCCCAGGCTGACCGCGTTCGAGCTGGGGGAGGACGGCGAGTACGAGCGGATCGTCGAGGTCGCCGGGTCGGAGGGCTTCGACGCGGCGCATCCCTTCCCCGTGCGCGTCGTTCCCGCTGAACTGATCGGTCGCCGCCGCAAGGCGTGAACTCGTCCCTCCGCGAGGGTGTCCCCTCACCGGTATAGAGAGCGTCTATCGGGCGGATCGAGAATGGGTCTGCTCGGGCGGTGGCGTGCGAGAAGTGACGCACGAAGTGACCTGGGTCTCATTCTCACGGCTCGGGCGGCGGTTGTGCGGTTCGGACACGTGGCTAGCATTCGCTCGTCATGGTCCGTGCTGCTCGGAGTCCCCACCGAGCGCATCGGGCGTTTTCCTCGGTGCGCCACCAAAAGTGGCGGGCTCGACGCTGCCTGGAGGTTGCTGGTGGACTTCTCCCGCGAACGCTTGCCGATCCCCGATCCTCAGCCGCCCACCGCGACCTCCCTCGACGCCCGCGATCAGAGCCCGGCCTTCCAGCCGAGGCAGCCGCTGCGCCCGCCGCAGGGAGCGCCGAACGTCGTCGTGGTGCTGCTCGACGACATGGGATTCGGTGCTCCGAGCGCGTTCGGCGGGCCCTGCAACATGCCCACGGCCGAGCGGTTGGCCGGTGGTGGCTTGCGCTACAACCGCTTCCACGTCACCGCGATCTGCTCGCCGACCCGCCAGGCGCTGCTGACCGGCCGCAACCACCACTCCGTCGGCATGGGCGTCACGACCGAGATGGCCAGCGCCGCACCCGGTTACTGCGGTGTCCGCCCGCTCAGCGCGGCCACCATCGGCCAGATGCTGCAGGGGAACGGTTACAACACAGCGGCTTTCGGCAAGTGGCACCAGACCCCGGCGCGAGACGTCAGCGCGGCGGGGCCTTTCGACCGGTGGCCCACCGGCGAGGGCTTCGAGAAGTTCTACGGATTCCTGTGCGCCGAGATGAACCACTGGTACCCGGTGCTGTTCGACGGGACGAAACCCGTTGAGCCCAGCCGCAAACCCGAGGACGGCTACCACCTGTCCGAAGACCTGGTGGACAACGCGATCGACTGGGTGCGCGACCAGACCTCGCTCAAGCCCGACAACCCGTTCTTCGCCTACCTGCCGTTCGGCGCCACCCACGCGCCGTACCACGTGCCCCAGGAGTACCGGGAGCGCTACCGGGGCAAGTTCGACCACGGCTGGGACCGGCAGCGCGAGATCACCCTGGCGCGGCAGAAGGAGCTCGGCGTGGTCCCGCAGGACGCCGAGCTGGCGCCGTGGTCGGAAGGCGTGCCGCACTGGGACGAGCTCTCCGCCGAGGAGCAGCGGTCCGCCGCGTCGCTGATGGAGCTCTACGCCGGCTTCGCCGAGCACACCGATGACCAGGTCGGACGGCTCGTCGACGCGCTCGACGAGCTCGGCGAGCTGGACAACACGCTGTTCGTCTACATCCTCGGTGACAACGGTGCCTCCGCCGAGGGCGGTTTGGGCGGCACGCTCAACGAGCACCGCTTCGCCAGCGGCATCCCCGACAGCGCCGAGTTCATCAACTCCCAGGACGCGGCGCTCGGCGATGCGACCACGCACGCGCACTACCCGGTCGGCTGGGCGCTGGCGATGAACACGCCCTACCAGTGGACCAAGCAGGTCGCGTCGCACCTGGGTGGGATCCGCGACGGCATGATCGTGCACTGGCCGGACGGGATCGCCGAGCGCGGCGGGCTGCGCGACCAGTTCCACCACGTCATCGACGTGGTGCCGACGATCCTGGAAGCGGCGGGCCTGCCGCACCCCACCGAGGTCAACGGCATCGCGCAGCAGCCCATCGAGGGCACCAGCATGCTCTACAGCTTCAACGACGCCGAGGCGCCGGACAGGCACCGCGTGCAGTACTTCGAGATGGTCGGCAACCGCGGCATCTACCAGGACGGGTGGATGGCCGTGACCCGGCACGGAACGCCCTGGGTGATGGTGCAGGACGGCGTCCGCCGCTCCTTCGACGACGACCGCTGGGAGCTCTACGACACCAACGTGGACTGGACGCAGTCTCACGACCTCGCCGAAGAGCACCCGGAGAAGCTGCGCGAGCTCCAGCAGCTGTTCCTGGTCGAGGCCGCCAAGCACAACGTGCTGCCGCTGGACGACCGGATGACCGAGCGGGAGAACCCGCTCGAAGCCGGTCGGCTGGACCTCATGGGCGACCGCCGGTCGGTGACCTTCCACGCGGGCGCCAAGCGGCTCACCGAGGAGACCGCGCCGAACGTCAAGAACCGCTCGCACACCCTGACGGCGCTGGTGGAGGTGCCGGAGGACGGTGCGGAAGGTGTGCTGGTGGCCCAGGGCGGCCGGACCGGCGGCTGGTCGTTCTACGTCCACGACGGGAAGCCCTGCTACGCCTACAACTACTTCGGCTCGGTCGTCCAGCACGTCCGCGCGCCAGACGCCGTGGGCTCCGGCGAGCACGAGATCAGCGTGCGGTTCGACTACGACGGCGGCGGGGTCGGCAAGGGCGGCGAGGTGACGTTGCGCGTCGACGGCACCGAGGTCGCCTCCGGCCGGGTGGACGCGACGATCCCGTACTACTTCGCCTTCGACGAGACCTTCGACATCGGCGTCGACCGGGCGAGCCCGGTCACCGACGACTACGTGCCCGTCGACAACGCCTTCACCGGCGCGCTGCGGCGGTTGCGCGTCGATCTTGACGACGACCAGTGGTCGGACGTGGAGGCGGCGTCGGCGTTCCGGACCGCGCACGAGTAGGAGCTCGGCCTGGCGATGTCCCGCCTGCCTGGTGTAATGCCGGGCAGGCGGGACTTTCGCGCGTGGGGAGGTGGCATGGACCGGCGGGAGTTGGAGTACTTCCTGGCGATCGTCGAGCACGGCAGCTTCACCGCGGCCGCGCAGGCGATGCACGTCGCCCAGCCCTCGCTGTCGCACGCCGTCCGGAACCTGGAGAAGGAGCTCGGCGGCAAGATCTTCCACCGGCTGCCGCACGGGGTGACGCTCACCGCGGCCGGGGACGCGCTGGTGGAACCCGCCCGCCAGGTGATGCGGGACCTGAGCACGGCCTCGGCCTCGGTCCGCGAGGTGCTCGGCCTGTCCGGCGGTCGGCTGGACGTCGTGGCCCAGACGACGCTGGCGGTCGATCCGCTCGCCGAGCTCATCGGGGAGTTCCTGCGGGAGAACCCGAAGGTCGCGGTCAACATCGCCGACCCCGAGCTGGGGACGGACGTGACCTTCGCGGTGCGGGCCGGCGAGTGCGAGCTGGGCCTGGTCGATTCCGAGCACCCCATCGGCGACCTGGAGAGCATGGTGCTGCGCGGCCGGGAGATCTTCGCCGTGCTGCCGCCGGGCACCGCGTCCGGTCAGAAGCGGTTGAGCGTGCCCGAGTCGTCCACCCTGGACTGGATCGCCACTCCGCCCGGCACCGCCACGCGCGCGGTCATCGAGGACACCGTGGGCACCCGCGGCGGCGAACCGACCTTCGCAGTGGAGACCGCGCACCAGGCGATGATCGTGCCGTTGGTGCTGGCCGGAGCGGGCGCGACGCTGCTGCCGCGCGCGATGGCCCGCGATGCGGCCGCGCGAGGCGCGGTCGTGCTGCCGCTGCGGCCGAAGGTGGTCCGCCGTGGCGTCCTGTTCTGGCGCCCAGGCCCCCTCTCCCCGGCAGCGGCGCAGTTCGTCGCGATGGCGGAGACCATCGCCGAGCTGCGTCGCTGATCTGGGGTGGGGAGGTTTTCATGAAAACTTCCCCACCCCAGAACACCGGTGACCTGCGGTGATGGGGTGGGGAGGAAGTTCTCATGAAAACTTCGACTTAGCTGTGATGTCCGGGGAGGTTGTCCCGGTGGGTTGTCCGTAGACAGGTGAAGGCCTCTGG
>NZ_BAAGZP010000039.1:0-4056 GCF_054778355.1 Saccharopolyspora tripterygii
TCGGTGACGCCACGAAGCAGCTGGACAAGATCAAGAAGAACGACGGCAAGAACGACGGTCCGGCCTCGACGAACGCGGCTTCGGCGGGCGGTTCGGGGTCGAGGAACCTCGACGGCGACGGCGCGCCGCCTCCTGGACCGGGTAAGGGGAGCGATAACGCATCCACGGTGCCGCAGAGCGCCGACGGATCGCCCCCGCCAGGCAGTAAGGGCAGCCGTACCGAAACAAGCGCTGCCCGACCGGAAGACACGACGATCGCCGGACGTGACAAGGGTTGCAAGCCCGGTTCCGGCGATCCGGTGGATCCGGCTACCGGGGACATGTTCGATTCCACGGTGGACGTGCGGATCGAAGCTGCTTTGCCACTGGTGCTGCAACGCAGCCACATCTCGTCGTACCGCGCGGGCCGGTTGTTCGGTCGCACCTGGGCGTCGACGGTGGACCAGCGGCTGGAGTTCGACGCGCAGGGAGTGGTGTACGCGTCCGAGGACGGCGCTCTGCTGGTGTACCCGGAACCGGTAGGCGGCGGCGAAGCGCTTCCGGAGGCAGGGCCGAGGTGGCCGTTGGTCCGCGCTGAAGACGGTTTTCGGATCTGGCGGCCGCTGACTGGAGAAATCCTCCACTTTGGTCCCGAGCGTGCTGGTGTAGCACCCATTTCTGCCGTGGTGGATGGCAATGGGGATCGAATCGATTTCGACTACGACGAAGGTGTGCTCACTGGAATCCGTCATTCCGGCGGCCACCACGTCGACGTGGTCACGGACCACGGGTTGATCACTCAGTTCCAGCTGCGCGACGGGGACCACACCATCCCGCTCGTCCGGTATTCGTACGTGGACGGAAGACTTGCGGAGGTCATCAACTCGTCCGGTCGATCTATGCGCTTCAGCTACGACGCCGCCGGCCGGGTCACGCGTTGGGAGGACCGCAACGGCGAGTGGTACGCGTACCACTACGACAGCACCGGACGAGTTGTGCGAACCGAGGGATCGGGAGGTGCACTCACCGGCGAGTGGACCTACGACGGTTCAACCACGATCTACACCGACGCCGAGGGCCACACGACCCGTTTCGATTTCAACGAGGCTCACCAGCTGGTCCGTGAAACCGACCCGCTCGGGCACGTGACGTTGTCGGAATGGGACGAGTACAACCGATTGTTGTCCCGTACCGACCCGCTCGGCCGTGCACATCGCTACCGCTACACCGTGTTCGGAGAGTTCGCTGCCATCACGCGACCGGACGGCACCCAGGAACTCGCCGAGTACGACGAGCTTGGCAGGCGCACCGCAGTGGTTGAGGCCGATGGCGGGGTGTGGCGCTACACCTACGATGAACTCGGGAACAAGAGCTCTGTCACAGATCCTTCCGGCGCCACCATCGGATATGCCTACGACGACAACGGTTACCTCGCGGCGATCACAGACCCACTCGGCGGCGTGCTCCGCATTGAGAACGACGAGGCCGGCCGTGTGCTTGCCGTTACCGACCGCCAGGGTGCCACCACCCGCTACACCCGGGACCAGTTCGGCCGGATCGCGGCGATCACCGACCCGCTCGACGGGGTTACCAAGCTTCGGTGGACGGTTGAGGGAAACCTCCTGTCGCAAACCTTGCCGGACGGCACTACCGAAGTCCGACAGTACGATTCGGAAGGCAACGAGGTCGGGCACCTCGACGAGCGGGGACAGCTGACCCGTGTGGAAACAACCCACTTTGACCTGCCGTCCAGCGAAACTCGACCCGACGGGAGCAGGCTGGAATTCGACTACGACACCGTGCTCCGGTTGACCGCAGTCCGCGATCCGAGTGGGCTGAGCTGGAAGTACTGGTATGACGCCGCAGGTAACCTGATCGCGGAGAGGGACTTCGACGGCCGCGAGATCCGCTACCGCTACGATGCGGCTGGCCAGCTCATCGAGCGCGTCAACGGAGCCGGCGAGGTGACGCGGTTCGTGCGAGACCAACTCGGCAACGTCGTGGAGAAGCACTGCGGAGACCAGGTCTCGTACTTCGAGTACGACGCGGCCGGACGATTGGTGCGCGCGGTCAACGCGGACGCGGACGTGATCCTGGAACGGGACGTGCTCGGGCGTGTGGTCCGCGAGGTCGTGAACGGCCGAGCGTTGGAGTCCCGCTACGACCCGGCCGGGCGGCGGGTGTATCGGCGCACGCCGACGGGAGCGGAGAGCGTGTGGAGCCACAACCTTGATCACCAGGCTACCGGGCTGCGCACCAGTGGGCGGACGCTGAGCTTCGGATTCGACTTGGCCGGCCGCGAGGTCGAACGGTCGCTCGACACCGGCACTGCGCTGACGAGGCGGTGGGACGTGCGAGACCGACTGGTAGAGCAACGCATGTCCGGCGTCGCCGGAGGCAATCCGCAGGCGGGGCCAGTCCAGCAGCGGAGTTACCACTACCGCCCGGACGGCAACGTGGTGGCCATCGACGACCGACTGGCCGGGAACCGCTCGTTCCAACTCGACGACGTCGGTCGGGTGACTGGCGTGAGTGGCGCTGGCTGGTCCGAGCGCTATGCCTACGACGGTGCGGGCAACGTGGTGGACGCGGCGTGGCAGGGCGTTTCCACGACGGATCCCGATGCGCAGGGCTCGCGCAAGTACCAGGGCACCAGGCTCCAGGCCGCAGGACGCTTGTACTACGTTCACGATGCGCAAGGCCGGGTCGTCATGCGGCAGAAGAAGCGCTTGTCCCGCAATCCCGACACCTGGCATTTCAGCTGGGATGCCGATGACCGGCTGATCAGCGTGGTCATGCCGGACGGCACCCGCTGGGTTTATCGCTACGACGGACTCGGCCGCCGGGTGGCCAAGCAGCGGCTTGCGCCGGACGGCGTCACCGTCGCCGAGGAGGTGGAGTTCACCTGGGACGACACCGTGCTGGTCGAACAGGTGCACAACGGCCGGAGCGCCACCGTCTGGAACTACGAGCAGGATGACAGCGTCGTCCCGATCACTCAGACCGAGCGGGCGCGCGTTGCCGAGCAGCAGTGGGTGGACGTCGCGTTCTACTCGATCGTCACCGACCTCGTCGGCACGCCGACCGAGCTGGTGGATGCGCGCGGGAACCTGGCGTGGCAGGCCAGGTCAACCGTGTGGGGCGAGCCGCTGCAGTCGGCTCCTGGCCAGGCCAGCACGCCCCTGCGCTTCCCTGGACAGTACTTCGACGCCGAAACGGGTTTGCATTACAACGTTCACCGCTACTACGACCCGGCCACGGCTCGGTTCACCAGCAACGACCCGCTCGGCCTCGCCCCGTCACCGAACCCTGCCGCGTACGTGCACAACCCGCTCACGTGGATGGATCCGCTCGGCCTCACCGGTTCGCCCGGTGGTTGTAGTAGCGGTTCCCGCGGCATCGTCTACCGGAACATCCGGAAGGACGAGGACCCGGGCAAGGGCCTGTTCCCCAAGGACAAGGATTTCGTGCCGCAGAGGTACGTCAAGGGGCCCAAGAAAGACCAAATAAAGTACGACGAGATGGGCACGCCGTCTGGACACGTCGGCAAGGGCAGTGGGGATGGATACAAATCCCGGTTCATTTCCACCACGAAGGATTACGGGGTCGCGGTAGCCAACCGTGAACCTGGCCAGCGGACGGTTGCGATCGACCTGCAAAAGCACAAAGAGCTTGGCGGCGGCGGTGTCGGCAGTGTCCTCGACGTTTCGACACAGGCGGGACGTGACAAGGCCACATTCCTGTACGGAGGTGGTTGGGGGGCGACGGCGACAGGTTTTGCGAAGAAATCACAGGAGGTTCTCCTGGGTGGATCTGTGCACCCCGGGGCCATCACGCAGATCCATCCGAGTCGGTGAATGTAGGCCGATTTGCCGCTGCTACGTCCCTTGTTCGGAGATGTTGTCCCGGATTCGGGAAAATGGCGGGCGAAGTTCACTGCGGACGCGTCTGCATGGCGCCGAACCAGTTCGCAGGTCCTCTCGACCGTGCATCGCGAGCAAGGTCGACGAGACGTTGATCTGAATCTTGTTGGTTGACTCTGGGGGTTGTTGTGGCGAATCCGTTGGTGGCGGAGCG